>DASPVS010000455.1:0-3720 GCA_035622235.1 Acidimicrobiales bacterium
GGCGATGATCCCCGCCGAGAACGGCAAGAACGCGAATCCGCTCTTCAATGCCGAGTAGCCCAGAGTCTCTTGGAAGTAGTAGGTGAGAAAGAGGAAAGTCCCGAACATCCCGATGCCGAGCAGCAGGGAGGCGAGAAATGACCCACCCCTGTTGCGGTCGAGCACGACCCGCAGAGGAAGAAGCGGATGACGTGACCTCATCTCGACGAAAACGAAGGTCGCAAGCATGAGAGTCGCGGCAGCGAGGAAGAAGAGGGTTATCCCCGCCGCCCAACCGTCGGCTTCCGCTCTCGTGAACCCGTATACGAGCAGGAACAGACCAGCGGTAACCGTCACAGCGCCGGGAATGTCATACCCGGCGCGTCGATCAGACCTGCTTTCGGAAATCAGCCCTCGTGCCGCGAAGGCGGCCGTCAATGCGATCGGGACGTTTATGAGCAACGTCCAACGCCACGACGCGTACTGGGTGAGCAGTCCTCCGAGGATCAACCCGATCGCAGCTCCGCCACCGGAGACGGCTCCGTAAACACCGAAAGCCCGAGCCCGTTCGCGAGCTTCGGTGAAGGTGACGGTCAGAAGCGAAAGCGCCGATGGTGCCATTACGGCAGCGAACGCACCCTGTAGCGCCCTGGCTCCGAACAACATCGCGGAGCTCTGAGCGAGTCCACCGAGCGCGGACGCGCCGGCGAACCCCACGAGGCTTATAAGGAACATTCTTCTCCGGCCCAGGTAGTCGGCGATCCGCCCACCGAGGAGCAGAAGGCTCCCGAACGTGAGCGTGTACGCCGTCAGAACCCATTGACGGTTGTCGACTGAAATGTGGAGTGCCCGCTGGGCAGAGGGAAGCGCGATGATCACGACTGAAGCGTCGAGAACGATCATGAGCTGAGCGACGGCGATCACGACCAGCGCAAAAATGCGTTTGGTGTTGCGGCCGGTTCCGCTGGCTGCAGGCGATTGCGGTCTGTCGAGCAGTGAGGTCATTCGGTCGCCTTTCCTTTTCTTCGTCTCTTCGTCCGTCTCTTCTCTTCGTCCGTCCGTCTCTTCGTCTCTTCGTCTCTTCGTCTCTTCGTGGATGGGCGCGCGACCACAGACCTGCCGGTCGCCGGCATTTCCTCTTGTCGGCTCGAGACGTCCACCGGACTCGCTGGGGGTCAGCGGTCCTGCGGGCCTTCCGCTAAGTCGATTCCGACCGTATAATCGGAGTAGTGGTTCCACTTAGACTATACGGAACTAGCGTTCCGGTTGTCAACCTCTTTTAGGAGTACTGTCTCGGTGATGGCATCTGCAGCCCACGAGCGTGTCGTCGCCCTTCAGGACCTGGCAGAGGAACACCCCGAGGCCCTCGTGGCGCAGTGCGATGCCGAGGCCCCTCCGTGTGACGCCCTTCTCGACCAGGCGGACGCGTCCACGGCATGCAGGCCGAAGAGGGCGGACGCGCTGCGCAACCGCGCCGCGATCCTCGAAGCGGCAGAGACGGTGTTCGCAGCCCAAGGCATCTCAGCACCCATCGACGAGGTGGCACGAGAAGCCTGCGTGGGCGTCGGAACCGTCTACCGGCACTTCCCCACCAAAGAGGCGCTTTTCGAAGCGATCCTCACCTCGAGAGTCGAGCAATTTACGCAGGAGGTCGCGGCCTCTTCGGCTTCTCGAAATCCGGGAGAGGCGCTGTTTGAGCTCATGGGACGCGTCGTCGAAGTCGGATCACGAAAGAAGGACCTCGCCGATGCCCTCGCAAGCGCTGGGATAGACATCAAAGAGAGGTCTTCGCACGTCTTCGAGAACCTTCTCCGGGAGGTCGACAAGCTCTTGAGGCGTGCCCAGGAGGCGGGTGATGTGCGCTCCGACATCACGGTGGAAGATTTGATGGGCTTGGTTAGCGGTGCGTGTGTCACTCGCGATAGCCACATCGACGACGCAGGGTCCAAACGCATGCTCGAAGTCATCTGCGACGGACTCCGTGTTCGAAACCAAACCGACGCGTAGAGCGAAATTTATTTCGGTTTTAGTTGGCTATGCGATCGGCCTGAGTGTTGCAGTCTCGCTCAGTTCGCCCAGAAGGGGAGCCAAAAGGATCTCGTCACGAACGGTTCGGCGGTAAAAGAATCGGATGAGCTCCTCGTCACGATCAGGGCCTGCCTGGATGACGGTCTCTTGCAGCGCTGCATCGGAATCGACTCGGCTCGCGTGGCGAGTACCGGTGATCTTGGCCGCGTCATCAAGGTCGGCCGCGTCAAGGGCAGGGCCTAACTCGTCTGCCAAGCGGAGATGGTCTGCGAGCAAGGCCGCGGCCTCGACCTTGTAACGATCGAAATCGTCGCCTTGGCGTGGTGCCAAGTCATTTCGAAGAGCGTCGACCAGCGAGTCATGTATCCAGGCCCTCGTCGTCGGAGTCGGTTCTGGAATCTCGACGAGGCCGAGACGAACATCTGCGGCTTCAGCCATACACTCCAACAAAGTCCGGGAGAAAACCGAATTCCAAGCAAGAACTTGCGCGAAGTCGGCTCCAGCCGGCCTGTGCGCGAGCACCGGGTAAAGACCTACCGGTGTGATCACCATCGCGAGAACGCTGTAGTAACGCAGCCGCGCTAGATCGATGGCGTTTCCGCTCAGCTCTGCGTACCTGGCGAATCTCTTGCGAAGGTCTCCGAACGGATAGGAGACGTCCCGTCCGCGTATGAGAGCCAAGTCCTCCATGGGGTCGCCCAGATGACAGAACTCCCAATCGAGAACGGCCGTCACACGGGCCTTCTCGAACAGGAATTGTCCCGGACCGTTGTCCCCGTGCACGAGAACGGTCCCTCCAGTGGTCTCTGGGACGTTTCGGTGAAGCCAACCGAGGGCGAACTCGATCAAGGGCGCGGGCTGCGCGGCAGTCGATCTGTAGAGCCGCTCCCACTTGTCGAGGCTGAAAAGAGCGTGTTCCTGCGGTGTGGTGGGACGGCGCAGCCCGACGGTCTCGAAGCGCGCCGGGTCCACCTTGTGCCATTGCGCAAGCGCATGGAGAAAATCGTCCGCGACCGATTCCTGTTCGTCGGTGGCGGCGCGGTGAAAATCCACTTCACCCGGAACCCGGGCCATCAAGATGCCTGCAGGGTCCGGGCAGTACCCGTACACGTGTGGGACAGGTATGTGCTCGTCCTCGAGAATCTCGAGTACATCCGACTCGATCCGCAAGGGTGACGCGCCCGGCACGAGACCGCGATCACCTCGCCAATAGAGGGGAACCATCTTCCCGTTGGTCAGCTCGACATCGACAAACCACGCAGGTCGCCAACGCGGTTGTCTGTGTTCTTCGACCACGCGTCCGCCGATGGTCGCCTCAATCCAGGCTTTGGCACGCGTCCAGGTGTCGTCGGTCAACGGGCACATCGCAGGCGAGCATTGCAGGTCGAGCGACAGCGTTTCAGATCCGCCACGGGTTCACATCGCACCCCGCCGACGGGTACGGTCGGGATGTGTCCCTACCCGTGAGCCCGCCGGTGTCGCCGATGCTTGCAAAGGCGGCCAGTCAGCTTCCAGAAGGCGAGGGATTCATATACGAACCCAAATGGGACGGCTTTCGAAGCATCATCTTCCGCGATCGCAACGACGTCGAGCTCGGAAGCCGCAACGAACGGCCTCTGACGCGGTATTTCCCCGAACTGCTCGATCCGCTGCGTGACTCTCTTCCAGACCGCTTCGTCATCGACGGGGAGATCGTGATTGCGGGCAGAGACG
>DASPVS010000456.1:0-6380 GCA_035622235.1 Acidimicrobiales bacterium
GCTAACGTACTGCCTCAACCCGTTCGGGGACGTCCCTCTCCGTATTGCAAGCGAGCTGCGAAAGAAGTGACCCGGCCGACGCACCGGCGAGTAATCGTTCGGAATAAGGCGTGGTGTTATTACCGGTGCTAGGGGATCTGCTCGATGAGACGGATGAGTTCGTCGCGACGGTATCCCTGCTGGCGCGCGAATTTCACCAACTCTCTTGCTCGTTGAAGCACGACTCCTTTGGTCGGAGCCTTGCCAGCGACGGTTATTGCCCTGCCCCTCGTGAAGTCGAGTAGACCTTCCTCTCGCAGGATGTGCATTGCGCGCAGCACGGTGTTCTTGTTGACCCCGAGGACGGCCGCGAGGTCCTTTGCGAGCGGAAGGCGCTGTCCTGGTCCGGCTTCGCCCTCTGCGATCGCCCTCCGGATCTCGGCCGCGACCTGGTCGTGGAGGTCGACAGGCTCTGAGCGGTCGATGTTGACAGAGAACATGGTCCTAGTCATAGTAGCTCTATGATTCCTGCTGCGTCGGGTGCGATATGACCCTTACCGAGGCCGATCGTGCCCATGAAGACGCAGAGGCTCTCTTCCGTGAAGCCCGAAGGCGTAGGCGCAACCGCCGCTTGCTCTGGCTCGGTGCGACTCTCGTAGTGATCGCTGGTGGATTTGGCGTATACCTAGCTTCTCGGACTCCTAACGCACCGCCGAAACGTTCTACGACAGCGCGCTCAGCATCACCGCCCCGACCTGTAGTCAACAAAAAGGCTTTCGCTTCTCATGGGCGGCTTGCCTTCGTCTCGAGGGGCACGCTCTGGGTGCTCGACGGAGATACATCGTCTGTTCGCGAAATCCGTACGGGCCAGCTCGTGCCGAGCGATCCCCAGTTTTCTGCAGATGGGCGCTGGCTCGCGTTCGTGGCATCCGAGGTAAAGCAATGCTGTAGCAGTTTCCGCAGCAGCTTCCCACCACAGGTCATCTCTTCAGAGCTGTGGATCGCACGAGCCGACGGCAGCGACGCCCACGCGGTTGGAGCTCTCACGTTCAGCGCTGCCATCGGTTGGGATCCCCATGCCGACCTTTTCGCCGTTGGCGTCGGAAGCTCGACTTCGGTGCCATTCGGAAACGCGACAGGAATTGATCTCGTGAGCCCTACGGGCGCTGTAAAGAGTCTGGTCAATGGAACCAACATCTGGGGGGCCGTGTGGGCGCCCGATGCCTCGGCTATAGCCGTCGCGAGCTCGGTGCGATCGAGCGGATTCAACGGGTACGCGAGCGTCTTGGCGAGTTATCCGCTGGACGGCGATCCACCCACCCAGTGGTACGAGGTCGACACGCAGCAGGCAAACATCATCGTCCCTGCAGGATGGTGGCAAGGCTGGGGTATCGGGTATACGACCGTCGGAGAGGGTGCGGTGCCTGGAGGATCGGGGTCAGCCGACGGCTCGCCCTTTTACACCATTGCCAAACCTGGTGCCACGCCCTTGTTGCTCGGTACAACGCTCGAGACCGAAGGGGCGGGAGCGCCTTCGGTTAACTCCTCTGGGTTGATGGCGTTCGTCTCGAACGAGATGAACCGCAACGAGGGTCGAGACATCACCCAGGGCAAGGAGGTCCTAGTCTGCCAACTGGCCAACTCCAGTTGCACTCCGGTTCCCCATGCCTCGGATGCGGTCACTGAGGACCCAGCCTGGGCACCCACGAGTTCGGTTCTCGATTACGTCCAAGCCCCGGCAACCCACAGTCTCCTGCAGTACTCGGTCACAGGTTGGTATGCCGCACGTCGCCTATACACCTTTAACGCTGTTACCGGCGCGGGCGAACCCAAGGCTGGGACGTCGGGAGCAACTTCTCCACAGTGGTCCACTGATGGAAAAACTTTGCTCTATGTGAGCAACGACGGATTGTGGATACGAAGTGCGAGCGCAAGTGAATCAACCGAGATTGAGAGCCCGCTCTTCGTACCACAGAAGTGGCCCTCGTATTACGGACAAGTCGCCTTCACGTCTCAGTTTTCATGGTGGCCGAGCTCCACATAGATCAAAACCACTCTTCTTTGATTGCCAATAATGCGGCCGGGAACTTCAGCGCGCATATCAGCAGTTGCCGGCGTAGCAATAGCGACATGCTCCTCGCGCCAGACTGCCGGTGTGCGAGCTAGTCCGGAACGGCCCTCGCGAGCTCTAACCGCACTGCATGGCGCAGCCACGCGAATACCGGTCGGTCCACCTCCGCAGGCAGATCCGGCTAAGCGGCACCGCCCGGATGCCCTAAGTACGATTTTTGGTGGTGGAACGCTACGTGATCGCGGGCGGGCAAGAAGGGTATGACCGCTTGCTCGTGTTGTCGCGGGACGCCTGGCCGAGCACGTCGACTCTGTTTGCCAAAGTGGGAATCGAGGAGGGTATGGACTGCCTGGATCTCGGCTGTGGTGGAGGGGAGGTGACCCTTGAGCTTGCGAGGATGGTCGCGCCCGAGGGACGTGCACTCGGCGTCGACATGGATTCGGTCAAGTTGGAACTTGGACGCCAGGCTGCAAGAGATCGAGGAATCACCAACGTCGATTTCAGACAGTTGGATGTCAATGAATGGGACGATCCAAACTCTCACGACCTCGTATATTCGAGATTCCTCCTACAGCACCTAAGCAGACCCCTCGATCTTCTTGGACGGATGTGGAACGCCGTCCGAGCTGGCGGTTTCCTCATCGTCGAGGATGCCGATCATGACGGTTGGTACTGTCACCCTCCCAACCGAGGCTTCGAATTCTTCGCGCGAACCCTGGCTGAAGCGATTGATCGCGGTGGTGGAGACCACACCTTCGGCAGGAAGCTCTATGAGGGCTTTCTCGAAGCGGGCACTTACGATCCTCAGGTCACGCTCGTCCAATCGGCCAGAACCAGTGGCGAGACAAAAACGCTTGCCTGGTTGACTCTTCGTGCAACCAAGGACGCAATCACCTCCCAGGGAATCGCGACACTCGACGAAGTCGAAAGCGCCCTCGAGGACCTTGGACAGCTGACTGAAGATCCGAGGAGCATTATCGGCGCACCACGTGTCTTTCAGGTCTGGTCGAGGCGGTAGATCGGGAGGTCGGACCCGCCTTCGGTGCCGATCCCAGACACGCGCCTAATGCCGAAGTAGACAAAGGGAGCAGACTCCCAAACTCAAATAGAAACCGCCAGCTAAGGTCCGGGTTTCCGCCTTCCGCTACGAGAGTTCTACCGCGGTCCGCTTCCCCAGGCAGGCGAGCCTAAGCGGCACCTTGTGTCCGGTCTCTCCAGCTAGCCGATTTGGCTCGGAACCCGCGAATATGTTCCGTCGCCCTATGCACACGAGGAGCGGTATGGCAAAGATGCACGCAGCGGTCGTCACGGCCTTCGACGAGCCGCCGCACTATCAACAGTTCGTCGTACCAACTCCAGGCGCGGACCAAGAACTCGTGGATGTGCTGGCAGTCGGCCTTCACCCCCGCGTGCGCTCCGCCGCTGCCGGCAAGCACTACACGAGTACCGGCGATCTCCCTTTGATTCCCGGCGTGGACGGTATCGGGCGAATGACTGATGGAACTCGCGTCTACTTCGTCGCCGACGATGAACTTCCCGGACCCATGGCCGAAAGGACTGTCGTAGATACGAGGAGGATGGTTTCGTTGCCTCGCGATGTAGATACTCTGAAAATCGCTGCCGGGATGAACCCGGCGATGTCGTCCTGGGTCGCTCTTCGCCGCCGCGTGCCCCTCGAGCGCGGACAGAGCGTGCTCGTGCTAGGAGCGACCGGTAACGCCGGAACGATGGCCGTGCAGGTGGCGAAACGCCTGGGGGCGGGCCGGGTAGTGGGTGCCGGACGCGACGTCGATCGTCTCGGGGCGCTTAAGGATGTCGGTGCCGACGAAGTCGTTCAGATCACCGAAGACAACGAGGCGACGGGGAAAGCACTTGGCAAGGCCGCTTCCGAGGTCGACATCGTCATCGACTACCTCTGGGGCAACCCCGCTTCGACGACGATCATGGCACTTTTGACAACCCGATCCGATCGCGGCCGGGAACTCAACTGGATCCAGATCGGAGCGGTCGCGGGGCCGACCTTGGAGCTGCCCTCCGTGGTCCTACGATCGGCGAACTTTCGCCTCCAAGGAGTCGGCCAAGGGGCCGTCTCGGGAGGTGGCTATCTCGCAGAGTTGCCGTCACTCATCGACGCGATCGACTCGGGCACGATCGGAGTCAAGGCCCGCGCCCTTCCACTCCAAGACATCGAGGCCATATGGACTCAACCCGACGTGCCCGGTGAGCGAATCGTGGTCGTGCCGTAGGCACTTGACACCGAAGACTCCATATCCCGGCCCCGCCCTGTAGCCCGATCGATCCCTGCCGGGAGGAGGTCGGGTCGCCTTGGCCGCGTCTCGACCCCTCTAAAATCCAGCGACTCTCACGGTCTGAGTCCGGCTGCCGTCACTGGCACCTTGAGGACGGTGCCTAGGTGATGGAGCAACCCCTCAGAGCGGGCATCCGTTCAAGTAGACGGTCGGAGAAATCGCAACTTCGGATCCCGAAGGCGTAACAATCCTCGGAGCGTGACCGATGTCAGTGAACGAATCGGTCACACCCTGAGGTCTTTCTCCCTCCAGCCGAAATATTCGTCTGACGGCGACCACTCGACCATCAGTCACCTCGTAGCGGGCTACCACTTGGCCGTCCCGGGTCGCGATGAACGTACGGCCAGCCTCGCTGATCTGTTCGTCCGCAGATGGCTCGAACAGAATACCGAACGACCCCGATGCCTGAGTTTCGACGAACTTGAAACGAGAGGCGCATCTGGCTGGTACGACGGAGTAGTCGTGGCCGCCGACTGAGATCTCTGTCACAACGCCGTTATCGACGGTCTCATAGATATTCGGAGCGTTCACGACTGTGATCTCGTCAGGGTCTGTACTGTCGCTCGTCACGTATCCGCTCGCGTCGTAGGTCGACGCCAGAGCGGCACTCAGTTGCGAGCTTGCCGAAGCTGGGTGTGGACGAAGCAATGCTGCTGCGGTTGCAGCTACTAAAACGAAAAGACCGACGGAGCCCCAGACCAACCCCCGGCGTCGAGACACGTAGATAGTTTACGGGCTTGTAGAACGTTTGTCCTGGCTGACGGCATGTGGACCCCAACGGTGCAGATAAGGCGCTAGGTCGCAACGACCAAGCCCCAGCCGACGGCTTTTTTGCAGCTGGGACACCTGGGGAAGGTCTCTCCGACCGCCATTGTCACCCGGTCCTGGTCTGCGCAGTCACTGCGGTAGATGCCCGCTTGCGTGCAAATGGTGTCGGTCCTGGTCTCCGTATCACTCTTCGACATGGCGATATCCATTTCTGAGAATCACCAAGAAAGAGACCTCTGGCTTGCGAAAACACACCCCCGTCGGCGGACAACAGTTGTGCGAGATACAAAGAGTTGAACACCGCAGGTGCCGGGTCCTCTCCTGATGTGGCCAATACAATTCGCCGACCAGTCTTCCCGGCACACCTGTCCAAACATCCTACGCCGTTTCGGTCCACTTGTCAGCCGGGTCTCCTTAGTAACCGCCCGACTTTGCGGGGACCAGTTCGTGTGGTGATCTGCCGCAAGAAGTCCGGAGCGATCCGGATTCGGACCGCCGTGCTGGCCCTTGCCGGCGATGTTCTGCATGCACATTCGGGGCGCCCCCGATCGGCACATTCCTCTTTGGCTGGCTGCCTCTTCTGGCTTGAGGCCGTCCCTGATCCCCTCGGCTCAGGCCTAGAGCAGTCCCCGCGGCAGAGTAGATGTCGCACCAAGCCAGTCCAAAGGCCCTTAAGTGGACAAGACTCTGTCCAAATGGAACCTCCGGATACTCGCTACGTCAGAGTCGGCGACGCCGACGTCGCCTATCAGGTCGTGGGTACGGGCCCCTCTGACCTGATGTTTTGCTACGGGCTTGGAAGCAACGTCGAACGATGGTGGGAGGTTGCAGAGTCGGCGGACTTTCTGACCCGTCTGTCTTCGCGGAACCGCCTCATCTTCTTTGACCGGCGCGGAACTGGAGCCTCGGACGGCGTGCCAAATAACGCGGTGCCTACGTGGGAGGAATGGGCTGAGGACATCGACGCGGTGCTCCAGGCCGCCGAGTCCGACCGCTGCACGATCCTGGGCACTCTTGACGCAGGGCCGATAGCGATGCTGTTCACGGCAATGCATCCGGACCGAGTCAACTCGCTGGTGCTTCACAATACGTCGGCTCGCTACGAGATCGATGACGACTACTCCATCGGCGCTCCTCCCGAAGCCATCGACGCCTTCGTACAGTTCGTCGGCGATACATGGGGAACACTCGACTACGCGCGGATGAACAATCCGGGCCTCAGCGACGAAACCCTCAAACGGTACTGCAAATTG
>DASPVS010000457.1:0-18355 GCA_035622235.1 Acidimicrobiales bacterium
CGGATCTCAGAGGGCCAGTCCTTCGACGGGATGGAGTCGTGGCTTCCGTGGCTGGTCGACGAGGACCTCCTTCTTCCGGACGTCCTCGGCGACAACGCAAAGGTGGTGCTCGTAGACCCTCGGCGCGCGCGTGACCGGGCGAGTGACCTTCTTGAAGAGGAGGTCGCGCTCGCCGACACGCTCGCGGAGACCTGGGGAGTCGGCGACCATCCACCGGCCCGTCTCCATTTGCCATTCGATCGGCTGCTCGCACGCTGTTCGGCGGCGGTTCTCAACCTCGTACCGGTGGCCGAAGGTCCGGTGGTTCCCACTGTCTCGGCGCACGGCTGGGACCCCGTCTTCGGCGACCGTGCGCGTCTCGCTTCGAGGCTCGCCGACCTGTCTTCGAAGGGTTACTCGGTGACCGTTTGCGCTGAAGGCATTGGATCGGCGATGCGACTTGCAGAAGTCCTTGCCGGAGAAGGCCTTCCGGTGCCCGTCTTGAACGGCGCCGACGGCTCAGACGGTGCCGACGGCGCAGACGGCGCCGGTGGAAACGACAAGAACCGCAGCGACACGCACCCGAGCGATCCGGACCTGTCGCCGGCGGGTGTGAGGGTGATCGTCGCCTCTCTCGACCGGGGATTCGTACTGCCCGGCGCCAAGGTCGCGGTGCTCGCAGAGTCGGACGTGACAGGCAGGAGACGCCCGCATCGTCGTGCGCGCGCCCGGGCAAGACCAGTCGACGGATTCTTCGACGACCTTGCACCTGGAGATTTCGTCGTCCATCGACAGCACGGAGTAGCCCGGTACGCAGGAATGGTCACGCGAACGGTCGCAGGCGCGTCGCGCGACTATCTCCTTCTCGAGTATCGGGGCGGCGACAAGCTTTACCTTCCCTCCGACCAGATCGAGGCGTTGACCCCCTATAGCGGTGGAGAATCGCCGACGCTCAATCGCTTGGGCGGATCCGAGTGGCAGCGGACGCGTTCGAAGGCGCGTGCCGCCGTGCACAAAGTCGCTCAGCACCTCGTCGAGCTCTACCGACGACGGTTGCGCATCCCCGGCCACGCTTTCGCGGAAGACACCCCTTGGCAACACCAACTGGAAGACGCCTTCCCGTTCACGGAAACCGCAGACCAACTGAGGGCGGCACAGGAGGTGAAAGCGGACATGGAGGTGGCAACACCGATGGACCGCCTCGTCTGCGGTGACGTCGGCTTCGGGAAGACCGAAGTTGCGGTGCGCGCGGTTTTCAAAGCCGTACAGGACGGAAAGCAGGCCGCTGTCCTCGTTCCGACCACGCTCCTGGCGTCACAACACACCCAGACGTTCTCCGAACGTTTTTCGGAATTCCCGGTCAGGGTCGAGATGCTCTCGCGCTTTCTCACCGGTCCGCAGGTGCGCGAGGTCGCCGCTGGCCTGGCAGACGGGAGCGTGGACGTCGTCATCGGCACACATCGCTTGCTCGGAGGGGACATCCGTTTCAAGGACCTGGGCATCTTGGTCGTGGACGAGGAGCAGCGTTTCGGAGTCGGTCACAAGGAAGCACTGAAAGCGATGACCGAAGGTGTCGACGTGCTCACGCTGTCTGCGAACCCGATACCGAGGACACTGGAGATGGCGCTCACCGGTATCCGAGATCTGTCTCTCATAAACACGCCACCCGCGGCGCGCCAACCGATCCTCACGTACGTGGGGGAGTACGACGAGCCGGCTGTGGTGGAAGCCCTCAGACGCGAGCTGCTGCGCGAAGGACAGGTCTTCTTCGTTCACAACTGGGTGCGAGATATCGAGAACGTCGCAGAGCGCCTCAGGGCCCTCGTCCCTGAAGCCAGAGTCGCCGTTGCCCACGGTCAGATGGATGAAGGGACGTTGGAAAAGGTCGTCTTCGACTTCTGGGACAAGCAGTACGACGTACTCGTGTGCACGACGATTATCGAGTCGGGTATCGACATGCCCACCGTCAACACAATGGTCGTCGACAGGGCGGACCGCCTCGGTCTCGGTCAGCTGCACCAATTGCGCGGTCGTGTCGGGCGTGCAGGGCAGCGCGCGTATGCCTATCTCTTCCACCCGACAGATCGGGTGCTGACAGAAGCCGCTTACGAGAGGTTGCGGACGATAGGGGAGCACACAGAGCTCGGCAGCGGTTTCAAGATCGCGATGCGCGACCTCGAGATCCGAGGCGCGGGAAACCTCTTGGGTGAAGATCAGTCCGGCCACATCGCGGCGGTTGGTTACGACCTGTACGTGCAGTTGGTGGCTGAAGCGGTGGCCGAGCTCAAAGGGGAACCGATCCGCGGGCGTGTCGAGGTGACGATCGACATTCCCTCGGACGCGCATCTCCCGAGCGATTACGTGGCGCGCGAGGATTTGAGACTGGAGGCGTACCGAAGGCTCGGAAACGTGAGCCAGGAGCCCGAGGTGGACGACATCCGCGCGGAGTGGCTGGACCGGTTCGGGCCCCTCCCCCCGCCGGCAGAAGGTCTCTTGGCGGTCGCGCATTTGCGAGCGCAGTGTCTTCGGGTGGGCATCAGCGAGGTTTCTGCAGCAGCCGCACGTCCGGGTAGCTCGATGGCTCGACTCGGAAAAAAGATAGTGGTCGCGCGAATGAGCCCTCTGCGCTTGGCGGCGAGCGCGCGTGTGCGGTTGCGGCGCAAGCACCCTGACGCGGTGTACAAGGAGGACACAGGCCAGCTGGTGGTTCCCTTGGCCGAAGCCGGGGACTTGGCCGACGAGCTGGCGGCGCTCATCCGTGACCTGGTGCCCCAAGAGCGACAGGCCTTCGAATCGTCCGCTGGCGGCGCCCCCGATACCATGCCGAACTCATGAAGCGCCTGTTGTTCCTGGTAGTGCTCGGTACGCTCGCTCTCTCTTCGTCGAGTTGCGATGCTTCGCCGGCGGCGGCGACGGTCAACGGCGTGGAGATCTCACAGTCCACTCTGAACGGGGATCTCAACCAGTTGGCGTCGAACTCCTACGCGTTGTGTGCGTCAGAGATCATGCAGGGTGGGACGATTTCAGTCGCAGGAGTGGGCACGACCAGCGACGGGAGCACGAACGCAGTTACGACAACGGTGGCTGCAAACGAGTTGCAGAGTCTCATAGTCGACGAGCTCTACCGTCAGGCTCTCACACGCCACGGCGCAACGGTCACGACGGCCGATGTGGAAGCGGCGACGGTGGACTATCGCAATCAACTCTCGCTTGCATCCCAGAACGGGACACCGTGCGGTCTCCCGGCTTCGACTCTGCTCGATCGGCTTCCTGACGGCTTTATCCAAGCACAGGCCACGGCTCTTGCATCGCAGGAAAAGTTGGCACAAACAATCGGCAAGGTGGACGTGAGTACCGGGGCGCTGATGAGCTATTACGACAACCACCTGTCGTCGTTCAACCAACCGTGCTTGAACTTGATCGTCGCGACTTCGAGCGCGGCAGCTCAGGCGATCCACAACGCGGTGGCCATCGGCGCGACCTTCGCGGAGGCCTCCCAGATGTCCGGCGTGGCGTCGAACTCCCCGACCGACGGCGAGGCTCCGTGCGTCGCACCGTCAGCCGTCACGTCGACATTCGGAGCTCAGATCGCGACGACGATCGACGCCCTGGCGGACGGGCAGCTCGCGAGCCCGATTCCGTGGACCGAGACCAGCACGGCGACCCAGTACTGGCTCGTCGTCCAGATGCGCGGACACAACCTCGTTCCGTTCGAGCAGGCGGAATCGAGCATCAGGACCGGTCTCCTCACCCAGTCGGGCGCGATCACCGATGCCGAAACAGAGGTGAGCCGTTCCGCCCGTTCGTCTTCGGTGAACGTGGATCCGCGATACGGAACTTGGAGCGCCGCCAAAGGCCTTTCGGTTCCAGCCTCCCCTCCGGCAAAGTTCGTTCCCAACCCCTCGGCCAACCAACCGGCGCCGTCGAGCTCTCCGCTCGGCCTCGGATCCGGGCCGAGCGGAGGGTCCGGGGGCTGACGGTCCCGAGGCGACGATTCGGAGGAGGCCCGGCTGTCGAGCGATCGCTTTCAAACGAACTCTCCCCTGATAGTCGCCGTAGGTCTCGGACCGGCAGGAGCGGAGCTGCTCAGCCAAGCGACGATCGAAGCGCTTCGAGGTGCCTCGAGGCGGTTCGTTCGAACGGCTCGACATCCTGCCGTCGGTTCTCTGGAGGCGAAGGTCGGGCCACTCGAGTACTTCGACCAACTCTATGCAGAGTCGGATTCACTGGACGAGACTTACGCGCGGATCGTCGGTGACCTCGTCGAAGCGGCGATCGAACAGGCCGAGGCCGCCTCGGCCGGATATGTCGCCTATGCCGTTCCCGGGTCACCACTCGTCGCAGAGCGCACCGTGGGCCTTCTTCGATCGGAGGAACGAGTCACCACCCGAGTCATACCGGCGATGTCTTTCCTCGATCTCGCGTGGGAGCGGGTTGGTGTAGATCCGCTCGAAAGTGGAGTGAAACTGGTCGACGGGGCCCGGTTCCGGACCGAAGCCGCCGGTTCGCCGGGCCCGTTCCTCGTCGCCCAGTTGGACAGCCGGTCGCTCTTGTCCGACGTGAAGCTCGCCTTGTCCGACGGATGCTCTGAAGTCGTGGGAGACGAGGGGCCCGATGACGGGCGTGGCGAAACCGCGTTGATATTGCACCATCTGGGTCTGGCCGACGAGGTCGTGATCGAGGTTCCTTGGACTGAGCTCGACCGCACCCTGGAACCCGACCATCTGACGTCCGTGTGGATCCCCAAGCTCACGACGGCAGTTGCGGGCGAGCTCGTAGCGCTGGAAGAGCTCGTGCGCATTCTCAGAGCGCGCTGTCCCTGGGACATGCGCCAGACCCACGCGTCGCTTGCGCGTCATCTCCTCGAAGAGACCTACGAGACCATGGACGCGATCGCGGCGCTGTCGGCGGCCGAGCCGGATCCGAGCTGGGAGAGGGTCGAACACCTCGAGGAAGAGCTCGGAGACCTGCTCATCCAGGTCTACTTCCACGCGGTGCTCGGCGAGGAGGAAGGGCGTTTCAACTTGGCGACGATCGCCAGGCGGGTGCACGACAAGCTTGTCTCACGCCACCCGCACGTGTTCGGCGACGCCGTGGCCCACACTCCCGAGGAAGTAGCGGAGCGCTGGGAGGTCCTCAAACAGATGGAGAAGGGCCGCTCGAGCGTCTTCGACGGCGTGCCCCGCTCGCTCCCGTCGTTGGCGCTCGCGGCGAAAACGCTTCGAAAAGCCGAGTCGGTCGGTTTCCCGACGAAGGCGTTCCAGGATCGGCTCGCGGAGGTCCAAGCAGGCCTGAGGATCATGGAAGAGGAGGCAGAGTCCGCTGACAGGTCGGGGGAGACCCTTCGTGACGACGACCGGGTCGCAAGTGCGGTGGGCTCGGCGTTCTTCGCGCTGTCGGACTTGGCGAGACGCCTCGGGGTCGACGCCGAGACTGCCCTTCGCGCGAGCGCGGGCGACTTCCGCCGTGCGGCCGAGGCGAACATGTAACTTTGACCACAACAACCACAGGGGCAACACCGACATGAGTTTCGTCGAAGAGGTAGTGGGGCGCGAGGTTCTCGATTCGCGCGGCAATCCGACTGTCGAAGTGGAGGTCCACCTGGACAGCGGGGCGGCCGGGCGCGCGATCGTGCCGTCGGGTGCTTCGACCGGAACCTACGAGGCGACCGAGTGGCGTGACGGAGGAGAGCGATTCGGCGGCAAAGGCGTCCTCGGTGCAGTCGAGCACGTGAACGGCGAGATCGCGGAGGCGATCAGCGGATTCGACGCATCGGACCAGAGAGCTCTCGACTTCGCAATGGTGGACCTGGACGGGACGCCCACCAAGGGACGTCTTGGTGCCAATGCGATACTCGGCGTCTCTCTCGCGGTCGCCCGCGCTGCGGCGGCCAACCAGGGTCAGCCCCTTTACCGATATGTCGGCGGTGTGAACGCGCACGTGCTGCCCGTGCCGATGATGAACGTTCTCAACGGAGGCGTGCACGCGGACAACTCCGTCGACTTTCAAGAGTTCATGGTCATGCCGGTCGGAGCGGCTTCGTACTCGGAGGGACTGCGCTGGGGCGTGGAGACGTACCACGCGCTGTCACGTCTGTTGAAGGCCAGGGACCTCTCGGTGTCTGTAGGCGATGAGGGCGGTTTTGCCCCCGATCTCCCAAACAACGAAGAGGCGGTACGGATCCTCGTCGATGCGATCGAGGCGGCGGGACGCGTTCCCGGGGACGAGGTGGCGATCGCGCTCGATCCTGCAACGAGCGAGCTCTTTCGCAGCGGTCAGTACGAACTGGCGGGAGAAGGACGCAAGCTGAGCTCGGACGAGATGGTGGAGTACTGGCGCACACTGTGTGATCGGTACCCGATCGTGTCGTTGGAAGACGGCATGGCAGAAGAAGACTGGGATGGGTGGGCACATCTCACCTCTGTCATCGGTGACACCGTGCAATTGGTGGGCGACGACGTGTTCGTCACCAACCAGGACCGCCTCGAGCGAGGCATCGCGGCCGGCGTGGCGAACGCGATCCTCATAAAGGTGAACCAGATCGGCACGTTGACGGAAGCGCTCGACACGATGGCTTGCGCCACCCGAGCCGCTTACAGCTGCGTCATGTCACATCGCTCCGGCGAGACCGAGGACACGACGATCGCCGATCTGGCGGTTGCAACCAACTGCGGGCAGATCAAAGCCGGGGCGCCCGCGCGCTCGGATCGTGTGGCCAAGTACAACCAGCTTCTCCGTGTCGAGGAGCACCTGGGCGAATCGGCCGCATATCTGGGCGGCGCCGCGCTGTCTCGACATCGCGCCGGGGGCGGAGTCGGGACTTGATCGGTCGCCGCCGCTCCGGACAGGTGTCCGCCGCTTCTGCTTCCCGGTCCACTTCCACCCGTGGCGCCGCTTCCTCCTCAGGCCGCCGAAGGATCAGGGCGCGCCATGCGCGAGCGCTTCACCCGCAGAGTCGGGCGGCAGCACGCGCCGCGCTCAAACGCAGACGCGCCCGCGTCGTCCTCATTTTGGCGGCCGGTTTTTCGGTACTGGTACTGGTCACCGAAATGCCAGTTTCCGCTCTCATCTCCCAACGACACCAGATCTCGAGCAGTGAAAGCCAGGCGCTCGAGATGCAGGCGGCCAATCGAACCTTGTCACGAGAAGCTGCAAATCTGACGAATCCTGCTTCGGTGGACGAGATCGCGCGCGGTGCATACGGTCTAGTGAGCCCGGGGGACAAGGCCTACGACGTGCTCCCGCCGTCGGGATCGTCGCCGACTGCAGCTTCTCTGTCAGGACACGTGCCCTTGGACGGCCCTCCGGTCGTCCCCGGCTCGAGACTGTCGCAGCAACTTCTCGGGGCGGGCTCGGTTTCTACCTCTCCCAATCCTGGTTACAACGATCAGACCGCCCCCGGGACCGGCTCCGGGAGCGGCGAAGAGGGTGGAGGGAAAAGCGGTGAAGACGGGAACGGCTCCTCTGGTCAAAAGAGCTCGCCCGCGTCTGGGGACGGCTCCAAGCAATCGTTCTGGGGGCGCGTCGTGAACACACTCGAGTTCTGGCGCTGATCGTGAGCGGTGGCTCCCGTGGCGCTGCCGAAGCCCAGGACGCAAAGGACCACGATGCGGTAACGCGATTGCTCGGGCGCGAGCCACTTTGTTCTTTCACCGTCGTCGTCCGCGGAAGTGACGGAGACCCAGACGTCATCGCGAACGAACCGTTCCTCTTCGACGGGACGCCGATGCCGACGCGTTTTTGGTTACTGGACCCCGCCATCTGCCAAGCGGTGAGTCGACTCGAATCGTCGAGAGGTGTGAGTCGGGCGGAAGAGGAGGTGGATCCCGAGTCGGTCGCCCGGGCCCACGCTGACTACGCCCGGGAGAGAGACCGGTTGATACCCGAAAGCCATGATGGCCCTCGACCGATGGGCGGGGTCGGCGGAACCCGGAAGGGTGTCAAATGCCTCCACGCGCACCTGGCGTGGTGGTTGGCCGGGGGAGCGGATCCCGTCGGACAGTGGGTGGCCGACAGGATCGATATCCAGCGCCAGTAGAGACCTTGGTGAGCTCAGCCCGGCCGGCGACGCTGGTAACCGCTCTGTTTCGAAGACGTCGTGCGGGTGGCAAGGTATCGCTCGTGGCTTTCGGAGTGCCTTTTCGAGTCGCAGCGCTCGACTGCGGCACCAATTCGACTCGTCTCCTGATCGCCGATTCGGACGGGTCGCCGATCGCGCGAAGGATGCAGGTGACGCGCCTCGGCGAGGGAGTCGACGCCAGCCGAAGGCTCAACCCCGAAGCCGTGAAGCGGACGCTCGTCGTACTCGAGGAGTACCGACAACTCATGGACGAAACCAGTGTGCAACGAGCTCGGCTCGTGGCGACGTCCGCAGCTCGTGACGCGACCAACTCCGACGAGTTCTTCCGCGCGGCTGAAGAGGTCACGGGCGTGCCAGCGGAACTGCTGAGCGGGCAGGAGGAGGGAAGGCTGTCGTTTTTGGGAGCTACAGCTCTCCTTCCTCGAGGATGGGACCGCGAAAGGCCCGTGCTGGTGGTGGACATCGGGGGAGGGTCTACGGAGCTGGTGGGCGGAAGCCCTTCAAATCCGGGGAACGCGCGAGCGGTTTCGATGGACATCGGCTGCGTGCGACTCACTGAACGATTCCTCACCGACGATCCGCCGACTCGTAGCGAGCTCGTGGCTGCCCGCGCGGCTGTAGACGAGGCACTCGGGGGAGCCGCCAGCGAGCTTCCGGAGCTCGACCCTGGAGGTCCCGTAATCGGGCTCGCCGGAACGGTCTCGACGCTCGCCTCGTTGGCCGGCCAGCTCGAAATCTACGACAGAGAACGGATACACCACGTGGTTCTGCCGAGACAGGAAGTCCACAGTTGGCTCTCTCGCCTTGCATCAGAGGACGTCGAAGCCCGTCGCCGCCGGCCAGGCATGGACCCGGGCCGAGCCGATGTGATCGTGGGTGGGGTGCTCGTTTTGGCAGCCGTTATGGACGATTTCGACCGGGGTTACTGCCTTGTCTCGGAAGACGACATTCTCGACGGGCTTGTCGCTAGCCTGTTGTGAACTTGGGCCGGTCACGGGTCTGAGCTGTTCACCTGCGAGTGTCGTGGCGTACCCGATTCGAAATGGTTGAACGAGTGACCACGTCCGAGCTACCTACTTTCGCGACCGGAGACCCGGTGTTGAAGAGTCTCGGGACGTCAACCGCGAGGTCGACGCGTGGTTCGACCCGCAGGGCGTCCACACACATAGACCCCGCCCTCAGACTGGTCCACTGGCTGTCGCTTGCGGTGGCATTTGTCCTTCTTCTCTACATCGACCGGAACACGTGGTTCTTCGCCGACGAGATGGACTTCCTGAACCGAATAATCGGGCCTCAAACCGCGAGCACCTGGCTGTTACCTCACAACGAGCACTGGTCGACGGTCCCGCTCGCCATTTACACGGTTCTCTTCAAGTTCGCTGGCATGCGCACCTACTGGCCGTACGTCGTCGTGCTCTTACTGTTCCACCTCACTCTCGTTCACCAGATCTGGCGACTGATGATCCGCATAGGGGTCGCTGGGGTCATTGCGACGGTTGCCGCCGCAATACTCGCTGTTCTGGGAGCAGGAATCGAGAACCTCAACTCCCCGTTCCAGATCAGCTTCACACTTTCCCTGATCTTCGGCGTCTGGGCAGTTTTCGTCGCGGACACTCGAAGTCGATGGAGCTTCAAGAGGCTTTCTGCCATCTGGTTGCTCGCCCTGCTCAGCTTGGCTTCCTCGGGTATCGGGCTCGCAATGTTGCTCTGCGTCTGTCTCGTCGCGGGCGGGAGAAGGGGATGGCGCGCGTTGGTCGCGACGGCGTCGGTACCCGCCCTCTCGTACGTGCTCTGGTACGCGTACTACGGAAGAAAGGGCGTGATAAGCGCGGACCGCGTGACGGGCGAGAAGATCCTCCATGTTCCCTCCTACGCCTGGACCGGGCTCACCAATGCTCTGCAGAGCTCGACCGGCTTGCCGAAATCAGGAGCGATATTGGTGGTCGCTCTCGGGTGTTACGCGATCTTCAGATTGAGATCTGTTCGCGGTCCGGCACTGCCTGCTTTCGCAATGTTCGCTTCGGCGCTCTTCGTGTTCTTCTTCATCGGAATCGCACGCGAACAATTCGGGAGCTCTCAAGCGGAGTCGACGCGATACGTGTACATCTCGATGATGCTCCTTACACCCATGATCGGGCTGGGTTTCTCGGAGCTCTGCCAACGTTGGAAGATCGCGTCAGCTCTCGTGGCGGCGCTCGCGGGTTTCGCCCTGGTCCACAACGTGCAGCTGTTGAACAGCTCCACGTCCAGTGACAGTCCTCATTACGAGCTGATGCAGCCGTTTCACATGGATCTTCTCGGGGCTGCCCATCTGGTGCAGACGAGAGCGAAATTCGTGGGAGTCGGTGTTCCTCAGCTGGGATATCCACCGACGCTGAGCAATATGCCTCTGGTGCCGATCTCGTCGGTGGTCAGCTGGGTCGATCAGGGAGACCTTGCCGCGAATCGCCAAACCCCGCTCGGGCTGCTCGCAGCCGAGACGTACCTGCAGGTATCGGTCGAGAACCGTCCCGTATTCGAGCCGATCGTCGCCCCGACGAAGGTTGTGAGTCCCAAGGGGGCGACCGTACAGGGATCTTGCGTGCGTGTCTCCCCGGGCAATGCAGAGATCTTCCGGGTGACGAGTCGCGCTTCGCTGCCCGTGCTCGGTCTGAACCGATCGAAGGCCTATCTGTGGTTGCTTTCAAGCGCGGGGTTGACGGGCCCGGCTCTACAACTGCAGTCCGGCGACGGATCATCCTTCCTCAACGTGAGCCGCGTCGGAGATTTCAGGCTCGCAAACATCTCGGGATCGCCGATATCAGTTTGTGGCATCTCGTAAGTCCTGACCACATCGTCGCTCGTGAGAAGCAGGTCTGACCACATCGCCGCTCGTCAGCAGGAACGTCGTCCCGAGTGCAAGTCGACCATCGAGCGACCCGAGCTTCGGCTCGTCTAACATCGCCTTAGGTTTACGGCACTTGGCCGTGAGGTCGAGCTGCCTTGTCGAGCCGCCGGGTGTGGCGACCGACCACCTGTGATCAGGGTCGGAGGAGATGGGCGAGTCGCTTTTCAACAAGGACGTTGTGATCGTGGGAGGTTGCGGTCATGTCGGCCTTCCACTCGGGCTGGCGTTCGCCCACCGGGGACTCTCGGTCACGCTCTACGACGTGAACCAATCGGCCGTCGACCTGGTCACCCAAGGTGTCATGCCTTTCGAAGAGGCTGGAGCCGAGCCCGTCTTACAGCGTGTGATCGCTGACCGTCTCACAGCGTCATCGGAGCCGTCGGTCGTGGGCACCGGTGAAAACGTGGTCGTCGTCATCGGCACTCCGGTTGACGAGCACCTCAATCCTGATCCCAACGAGGTCTCCCGCGCCGTCGAGGCCCTGGGCGACCATCTCGAGCACGGTCAACTTCTCGTGCTGCGCTCGACGTTGTATCCGGGGACCACTGCGCTCGTCGAGAACGTCATCGACGCCATAGGCAAGGAGATCGACGTCTGTTTCTGCCCCGAGAGGATCGCGGAGGGCAAGGCGATGACAGAACTGTTCGAGTTGCCCCAGATCGTCTCGGCCCGGACCGACGCAGTAGTGGATCGCGCCGAGAAGCTCTTTCGGAACCTGGGATCCCAGATCGTACGTTTGACCCCTGAAGAAGCGGAGCTGGCGAAGCTTTTCACCAACACTTGGCGATACATAAAGTTCGCCACTGCCAATCAACTCTTCATGATGGCCAATGATTTCGGCCTCGACTACGAGCGCATCAGGAGTGCTCTGGCATTCGATTATCCGAGAGCCGCCGACCTCCCCAGAGCTGGTTTCGCAGCTGGACCGTGCTTGTTGAAGGACACCATGCAGCTCGCTGCTTTCAACAACAACAACTTTGTGCTGGGCCACGCGGCGATGATGGTGAACGAGGGCTTACCCCTCTACCTCGTCTCCAAGCTGGAAGAGCACTATCCAATAGGTGAGATGACGGTGGCCATCCTCGGCATGGCCTTCAAGGGCGAGTCCGACGACATCCGATCAAGCTTGAGCTACAAGCTGAAGAGAATCTTGCGGTTCAAGGCTCGACGCGTTCTCTGTCATGATCCGTATGTTCGCTCCGACCCGGACCTCGCTGACCTTTCAGAGATATTGGAGGTAGCGGACCTCCTCATAATTGCGACCCCCCATAGGGCCTACAGAGATTTGAGCACTTCGATCCCCGTGATCAACATCTGTGATGCATCGGACACAGATGCATCGGGAGCAAAGTTGCCGTGAAGCCACGGGTCTCTGTTGTCGTAACGGCTTACAACGAGGGTGAAGCCATCGTCGCGTACCTCGATCGGCTACTCGAGTCAGTGCAACTACCGTGTGAAGTCCTCGTCGTCTACGACTCCGAGGATGATTCCACTGCAGAGTGGGTCGCAAAATATGCGAGGACCGACTCGCGCGTGGTCCCGACTCTGAACACATATGGCAGGGGGCCCGCCAAAGCCATCAGGTTCGGGTTCGACAACGCGCAAGCGGAAGTGGTCGTCGTCACGATGGCAGACGGGTGCGACGACCCGATGCAGATCGACCCGCTCGTTCGCCTGGTGGAGAGAGGAGTGGTAATCGCAGCAGCGTCCAGGTACATGCGTGGTGGGCAACAGATCGGGGGGCCGCCTGTAAAGAGCTCGCTCTCGCGTATGGCGGGTCTGACGCTTCACTGGTTCGCAAGAGTGGGTACTCGGGATTCGACCAACTCGTTCAAGGCCTACAACGCGGAGTTCGTTCGATCGGTCGGAATCGACTCGGACCATGGCTTCGAGGTCGGTCTGGAGCTGGTGGCCAAAGCTCACCGCCGCAAGCTGCCGGTTGCCGAAGTTCCCACGATCTGGCTGGAGCGCACCCATGGAAGCTCGAACTTCAACGTCATCAGTTGGATTCCGAAGTACCTGAGGTGGTATCTCTACGCTTTCGGATCTGAGCGGCGAGACCGGAAAGAAGCTGGTGGCGCCCGTTCGGCCGGTGATTCAGCGATCGAGCGCCCCTAAAGCATCTCGGTCGACTCGCACACCCGACAGGGAACTGGCACACCGGACAGGGAAGGGTTATCAATGAGCACAGTCTTGGTCAGCGGGTCCGCCGGCTTCATCGGCGGATACGTGGTCGAGGAGCTACTGCGCTCGGGGTACGACGTCGTCGGGGTGGACAATCTCTCCAAGTACGGGCGTGTCTCGAAGTCGTACGACGACGATCCGCGGTATGTCTTTGTGGAGGGGGACTGCCGTGACGTCGATCTAATGACCAAGCTCGCGCAGGAGTCGGATCACTTCATCGCGGGCGCAGCGATGATCGGCGGTATTTCTTACTTCCATACCTACGCGTATGACCTGCTGGCAACCAATGAAAGGATCGTCGCGGCGGCATGCGACGCCGCGATCGCCGCTCACAACTCTGGGCGGCTCAAAAAGGTCACTTACATGTCCTCCTCGATGGTCTTCGAGTCGACGGACTCCTGGCCTTCGTACGAAGGGCAGGAGCGTGAAGTCCCGCCGCCGCTCTCGTCGTACGGGTTTCAGAAGCTTGCCGTGGAGTACTTCGCGCGCGCGGCTCGAGACCAACATGGTCTGCCATACACGATCGTCCGTCCGTTCAACTGTGTCGGCATAGGAGAGCGCCGTGCTCTCGGGGACGTCGAGATTCTTTCGGGGAACGTGAAGCTCGCGATGAGCCATGTGGTGCCCGATCTGGTCCAAAAGGTCTTGAAGGGCCAGGATCCGTTGCACATTCTGGGGGACGGTTCCCAGATCCGTCACTACACCTACGGAGGTGACCTTGCGAGGGGAATCGTCACGGCGATGGAGCACCCCGACGCAACCGACGATGATTTCAACCTCTCGACCCCGGTTTCCACTTCGGTTATGGAGCTGGCCGAGATGATCTGGCGCAAGATCAATGGTCCTGAAACACCTTTCAGATATGTAAGCGACCCACCGTTCGAGCACGACGTGGCCCGACGGGTACCGGCTACCGACAAGGCTCGGAGGGTCCTGGGCTTCGAGGCGACGACGAGCCTGGAGGAGATGCTCGACGAGGTCATCCCGTGGATTTCGCGCGCAATCGACGAGGGATCTATTTAAGAACTCCACCGAAGTCGAGAGAACTTCCGAGGTTCTAACTCGGGCCTGCTATCGAAGGAGGTTCCCAGAGGAACTGGTATTCTCGGCGTGTGCCCGGAGCCGGAAGGGGCAGCACCGATCTCGTAAATGCAGATCGGCAGCCCGGACAACTCGATCTCTTGCTCGTGATCAGCGCGCCGGCGGACTTTGAGTTTGCCTCGTCCGCAGTCGTCGCGTGTTCGGCGTTGGGTTTACGGACCCTGGAAAAGGCTGACGCGGCCCGGGAGCCGACGATCACCCCGCTCGCAGCATTCAACGACGCCCTGCTCGATGCCCTCGGTGGTTCGGTCGAACGTCCACCGTCGGTGCCGTACGGCGAGATCTCCCGGTCTCTCGGGTCCTTCAGTTCCGAAGCGCGACGGGTCTTCGCGAAGGCGAGGTCACGACGGGGGAAGGTGGCCGACTCTGTCCCGTACCTGTGGGCGGATCCGCGTCTGTGTTTCCTGGCTCCGTTCTGGCTCGAGGCTTTGGAGGTCGACCCGGCCGTCGTTCTCGTCCACGGCCCGGTGCAAGGGACCCGTCACGAGGACTCGGCCGAGAGATTCGGCGACTTACTCGATATGGCCGATCTCAAAGTCTCGTGGGAGAGATACAACAAATCTGGGCTTGCGCTTTGCATGGACTGGCCGAGCGTTGTGATGCGCAGCGAAACCATCGTCTCGGACCCGAAGACCGCCGTCTCAGAAATCGTCGAGCTCACCACGGGCTGCGGCTTCTCACCGGAGCCCGCGAAAATTGGCGAAGCCGTGCTAACCGTCGAACGCCAGGTCGCAAGAGCGTCCTCCAGACCCAAGCGCCTGTCTACGGAGCTGACCACCTCGGAGGACGCGTTGTCGAGGGTGTTCGACAACCTCGACGGAGTGCACCTCGTCGGCGAATCTGCTCCGTGGAACGCAGAAAGCGGGCTCCTCGATGCAATTTCGTCGCTGTACGACGAGGAGTACTACGGCGAGTCATACGCACCGGGCGCTCCCGCATACCGGAGAGAAGAAGAGCACTGGCAGAGATTCTTTGCAGGAATGGCGGACGCCATCGAGAGCCAGATCAACCCACGAAGCGTGTTGGACGTGGGTTGCGCCATCGGCATGCTCGTAGAGGCACTGCGCGCGCGTGGAGTAGACGCAAAAGGAATCGACGTCTCAGAGTGGGCGATCGCGCAGATCCCCGACGATCTGCGACAGTACTGCCGTTTGGGCTCGGTCACTGATGAGCTGGAAGGACAGTTCGACCTCATCACTTGTATAGAGGTGGTCGAGCATCTTCCTCCTTTTCTCGCAGAGGATGTGATCGGAAACCTCTGCCGCCATGCGCAGTGCGTCCTCTTTTCCTCGACGCCGGACGAATTCGACGAGCTGACGCATCTGAACGTCCAAGGCCCCGCTTATTGGACTGAACTTTTCTGGCGCCATGGGTTCGTGCGCCAAGGAGAAGTGGACGCGACTTTCGTGGCTCCGCACGCCGTCGTGTTCACGCGTTTCGATGGCGATCTGGGCGATCTCTTCCACTCCTACGAGATGGCCCTGCAGCAGATAGAAAAGCGTTTGAGCGAGATGAAGGGCTTGCGCGAAGAGGCGTTGACAGCGCACGATCGGATCGCAGAGTTCCATTCGGACCTTGTGGCGAGATATCAGGCGCTTCACGAGGAGAATGCCATATCTGAAGAGGCCTTACGCTGCGCACGGGAAGATCTGTCGCAGTCCGAACTTCGTAGGGACGCCGAGAGAATCTCGTACCAGAAGCGGATGTACGAGCTCGAGGTGAGCCAGCGCAATCTGGCGCAGCAATTCACAATGCTCGATTCGGAGCTTCGAGCCGTTCGCGAGACAAAGACGTTCAGGTATTCGGCCGGACTACGAAAGGTCTACGGCCAGATCCGAGAATTCGGCCAGCCCTCGAGTCCGGCACCGACGGGTCCGACCGAGTCGTCCCCGGTTTTCGTAGAGGATCCTTACACGCTTTGGACCCAGCAATACGACACGGTAGACGACAGCGCACGACGGTCCATCCGGCGCCGTTTGGAGAGGTTGGACCGTCCTCCGCTGTTCTCGATCGTATTCCCCGTCTACAACACGAACCACGTGTACCTTCGCACGGCGCTCGATTCCGTTCTCGCACAGCTCTATACCAACTGGGAGCTGTGCGTGGCAGATGATTGTTCTACCGACCCTGGAATAAGTGACATCCTCGCCGAGTACAGCTCTCGAGATTCGAGGATCAAGGTTAAAAGGCGCGAACGAAACGGCCATATCGTCGCGGCAACCAATACCGCTATCTCGGAGGCTCGAGGCGACTGGGTCGCGTTCATGGACCACGACGACGAGATTCCCGAACACGCACTCGCAATGATGGTTCTGGCTCTGGCCGACCGTCCGGATGCAGGGCTCGTCTACACGGACGACGACAAGATCGACCCCGACGGAAGCCGCAGCGGCGCGTACTTCAAGCCGGACTTCGACCCCTTGCTCCTCATGGGCCAGAATTACCTCTCGCACTTCTGCGCCATTAGGCAGGACCTGGTCGATGAGGCTGGCGGCTGTCGTCAAGGTTTCGAAGGGAGCCAGGACTGGGACTTGGTCCTGCGGGTCACGGAGAAGTTGTCACCTGAGCAGGTCGTTCACGTTCCTCACGTGCTCTATCACTGGCGCGTTCACCCGGACTCGACCGCCAGCAGCGTGAGCGCGAAGCCCTACGCGCGAACTGCGAGCCGTTCGGCGGTACGTGAGCACTTGGAGCGAACAGGCCGCGTCGGGGAAGTGCTCGCACCGGCAGATGGCGGGCCCTACAGGGTGAGGTGGCCGGTCCCGGATCCGGCTCCACTCGTGAGCATCATCATTCCGACGCGCGACGGCAGGTATCTCGGTCAGTGCATAGACAGCCTGCTCAGATTCACGGCGTACCCGAACATGGAATTGATCGTGGTGGACAACGGCAGCAAGGAGCCGGCAGTACTCGACTTCCTTAGAACGCACGAATCCTCCTTCCACGAAGGACGCTTCAGCGTTATCCGCGACGAATCGGCATTCAATTACGCGGCTCTCAACAATCTCGCGGCCGAACAGGCGTCAGGGGAAGTGCTCTGCTTGCTCAACGACGATGTCGAGGTCTCCTCGAGCGGATGGTTGGACGAGCTGGTAGGGCAATTGATGCAACCGGGGATCGGTGCGTGCGGTGCGCTCCTTCGCTACGAGGACGGACGGGTTCAGCACGCGGGAATCGCACTCGGGATAGGCGGCGTCGCATCCAACCCGCACAAGAAGTTCGAACGCCTGTCGTCCGGATACTTCGGACGTCTCAGAGTGGCCCACAGCTTCTCCGCCGTCACAGGTGCATGCATGGTCGTGCGTAAGGAGGCCTGGGACCAGGTAAGTGGCTTCGATTCAGAGAAGTTTGGCGTCGCGTACAACGACGTGGATTTCTGCCTGCGTCTGCGCGAATTGGGCTGGAGGGTTGTCTGGACGCCCTTTGCGGAGCTGGTGCATCACGAGTCCGCCACTCGTGGTTCGGATCTCGAGGGGGAAAGCGCCGTCAGGTTCGCAGCGGAAACTCGCGCTATGAAGCTCCGTTGGGGACCGCTTCTCAGAAACGACCCCTGCTACAACCCGAACTTGACTCTCGAAGCAGACGATCTGTCTTTGGCTTGGCCTCCAAGGGTCTCGTTTCGCTGACTGCCCCGCGAATCTCAACCGAGGAGAAGTTCCGTGGGATCTCAGCCCTGGAGCACCTCCGTCGGCGCACTCTCATCGTTGATGCCGCGCAGAGCCGCGAGCGTCCTGTCGCGGAAGAGCGACGGCGACCCAAAATGCTCTTTTGTATACAACGCTCCCGATTTTCCAAGTCGAGTGCCCTTCGACTCGTCCAAGAGGAGCGATAGGCCTTCGAGCATTTCAGCGCCGTCGCGGTACCAGAGCCCGCAGCCGCCGTCCTCGGCGTGTTGCTTCGCCCTCGACAGCTCGGGCACGACTATGGGTGTGCCGTAGCGCAGTGAGATGAGAGACGCTCGAGCGAACAGGCGTCCCGGCCGCAGATCGACCGTCACCCGGGCCCAGGCCAGCAGCCTTCCGAGATCAGTCTCCCCTGTAAAGGGAACCACCCTGTTACAAGAACCGCGGGTCCAAACGTCGAGATGGTCGTTGAATATCGCCGACACGGGCCGTTCGGGCAGA
>DASPVS010000458.1:0-2592 GCA_035622235.1 Acidimicrobiales bacterium
CTGCATGAACGAGCGGACCGCGGAGAACGATGAAGACGTCACAAGAATCCAGGGAGCGGACAAGAGTAGTGCTCGATCTGGCGCGCTCGTGGCGCGGATTCATGCCCGACGACGAAGGAGACGCACTGTTCCAAGCCGCTCTGCAAGCCGGGCGAGAGAGTGTGAGAGCGGCGACCTTCGTGGAAATCGGCGCTTGGTGTGGAAAGTCGACGCTTTACATAGGAGCAGCAGCCGAAGCAACCAGCTCGATACTTTTCAGCATCGACCATCATCACGGCTCGGAGGAGAACCAGGCTGGTTGGGAGCATCATGATCCCGAGGTCGTCGACCCGAACACCGGAAGAATCGACACCCTCCCTCATTGGAGACGGGCTGTCGACGGTGCCGGGCTCGCAGCGTCCGTTGTCGGTATCGTCGGTGACTCCCCCACCGTCGCAAAGCACTGGCAGACGCCGATCGACTTCTGCTTCATAGACGGAGGGCACGGTGCAGATCCAGCGTGGGCGGACCTTTCCGGTTGGGCACCGCAAGTAGCAATGGGTGGCTGGCTCGTGATCCACGACGTGTTCCCCGACCCGGCCGACGGCGGTCGCCCTCCGTACGAGTTGTGGTGCGCCGCGCTCACATCGGGGCAATTCGTAGAAGACGGGGAAAAGGGGTCGCTCCGGGTTCTTCGACGGGTGTCGCCCGCTGCACCGATTCTCCGACCTCGTCCCGCACCGTGAGTGTTTTTTCGATCCACACCTCGTGATCGGAACGGAGCCGGATCCCCCTCAGGTCCGGAACGGCTCGTCCCGCTCGCGAGCCGCCTGACCCAGCCCGACTTCAGCCGCGCGCCGCGAAAATTCGCGCGCCTCGGGTGATCTGTGCGCGACTGCGTCGTTCAAAGCTGCAAAACGCTCGAGACGGGCGCGACCCATCAACTCCACGCCTTCGTTCACGACCCGCTTGTTCGCGGTCAGCAAGTCTCGGCCGATCAGAGCGATCCGAGAAGCCAACCGCAACACGTGATCGTCGAGAACGTCGGCGGGAACCGACTCGACAGCCAAGCCGATGCGCGCAGCTTCTTCTCCCGTGATCGTGTCTCCGGTCAAAAGCAGCCGTTTCGTCCATTGGGGCCCCAGGTGGTAGAGCCACATGTTGGTCGGAGGCACACCCATCGATCTGACTGGTGGAAATCCGATCGTCGTGTCGTTTGCGCACACCACCAAGTCGCAATGAAGGGCGAGGTCGGTTCCGCCGGCAAGGCAGTGACCATGGACCTGAGCGATCACCGGAATCGAGCATTCCCAAACCGCGTCCCAGCTCCGGCCGATGCCGATCATGTCGTGAACGTCGGACTCGAGGCTCTTTGGCCGGCTCATCGTCTCGGCCTCCTCCGGGCTCAGATCACCGGGGACCACTCCGTAACCCGAGGAGAACGACGGACCGGAACCTCGGATGACGATGACGTGAACCGTTGAGTCACGCTCTGCGTCCGCTATGGCCGAGGTGATTTCACGAATACACCTCGGCGACAAAGGGTTGTGTCGTTGCGGACGGTTGAGAGTGATCCTGAGCACTCGCCCGATCTGGTCGAGCTCTATCGTTCGGTTCTCGGAGTCCACGCTCACTCCATTACAAACCTCTTTGAGGCAGCGTCGTTGCGGAGCTCCGGGCCGGCCGTTAGTTCGCGTCTGACAGGTCGAGGCCGGGAGGAAGTCCCTCGCCGCGGAACAGGCCGCTTGCCGGGGTACTGGAAGAGAGAGCGTCGACCGCGAGAATCACGGCCCCTGTCGTGTAACTAGTTCTTTCACCGTAAGGGAACGTGGATTCCTCGGGGTAGACGATCCCGGTCATGTACGAACCGTCTTCCTGACGGTGGGCTTGAGCCCACGTGAGGAGCTCGACGGCCAGCTCTCGTCGACCCATCGCGTCCAGCGCCAGAGCGCACTCAGCTGTCTCGGCAGCGGTGACCCAAGGGCCGGTGGAGACGCAACGCACGCCGAGACCCTCCATGACGAACAGCCCCCACCACTCGTCGATGCGTTCGGCTGACTTCACATCGTCGAGAGCACCCGAGAGAACCGGGTAGTACCAGTCCATGGCGAACTCGTACTTGGGCTCGAAGGCGACCGGGTCGTTTGCTATCGCATGAGCCAGGCGACCCGCAGCCAGCTCCCACCCGGGGCGTTCTTCGCCGAGCGCTTCGGCACAAGCCACGCCGCACCGAAGCGCATGGTAGATCGAAGACGATCCTGTGAGCAGTGCGAATCGACCTTCGCGCCCATCGGGATCGATCGACCACCGGATCGTCCCGTCGGGCCGTTGCCAGCGGAGCACGAACTCGAGCGCGCGGTCAACCGACGGCCACAACTCCTCGAGCATCTCCAACTCGCCCGTGGACATGAAAAAATGCCAAGCGCCGGTAGCGACGTACGCGCATACATTCGTGTCGAGCCGAGGGTCCTTCACTCCCTCCGCCAAGTAGTAGTTGAACCAAGCCCCCTCCGGGAGCTGAGCGGCGGAAAGCCACCTGTAAGCAAGCCTCGCTTCGTCGAGCAGACCGGCGACGGTGAGTGCCATGGCGGCTTCCACGTGATTCCACGGGTC
>DASPVS010000459.1:0-2737 GCA_035622235.1 Acidimicrobiales bacterium
CTGTCGCTCGTGGGCTCGGGTCGTCAGCCCAAGGCTCTCCACGATCTCGTTGCCGGACAGAACGTTGGCCAGCCCGGCTGGCTCGCACACATCGACAAGGTTTCCGAGTCGTTCTTTCTTCATCATGGGACTTCGGCTGCCCTTCTTTTGGCGATCGCCTGCGGGTTGACAGCGGTGAGCGTCTACATAACGCCCCAGTTCACCCAGATAATGATCGTGACCGCGATCGTCGTCTTCGCGGTGATCTGGGTGGCAGTACAAGATTTCGGCGGCATTCTCGCCGGTGGCGCGACCGACCCGAACTCGGGGCCGTTGATCATCCTGCTCGCACTTATCTATTGGCCTCTGACAGCGGGAGAGCTGCCACGACCAACAGGGACCGCTGAAAACACCGTCATCGCAAACGACGGCGTCATCGCCAACGACGCCGTCATCGGCAACGGAGCTTGAGAATATGGACACTCCAAGTTGGTTGTACTACCTATTCGGCGTCGCGATGCTGGTTGTGGCGGCCTACGGAGTTTTCCTCCTCCTTGTGTCGTTCCGATTCGGGGACCCCGCTGGCCGTGACGTCGACATAGCGCACCTCTTCATGGGCGTCGCGATGGCCGGGATGTTCGTGAGTCGTTGGACCTTCTGGCCAAGTGGCTTCTGGGAGCTCGTCTTCTTCGTCCTCATGGTCTGGTTCATCGCCAGAAGCGCGCAATCCATACAGCGGTTCGGGCTCCATATCCCTCATGAGGCCATACACGTCCTGATGAGCCTGGCAATGTTGTTGATGTACTGGTTTCCGATGGCTGCGTCGTCGAACGCCATGTCGATGACGTCTTCTTCATCGCACAGGATCCTCGATCCGGGGGTCGGGTTGCTGCTTGCCTTTACCCTGTTCGGGTCGGCCATCTTCACGCTGGCCTCACCTATCAAGGGAGCCTCGCATCACGGAACCCACGCAGTAGCCCGCCGGCGTGCTCTGGCACCTATCGGTAGCGCTGTTTCAGGCGGCGATTCAAGTGTGGAAGCGGAGGCTGAGCCCCATCTTCGAGGAGACTCTTCGCTGTTGTCCGCGATCGCGTCCCCCCAGTTGGAAGACCTCAGTCATGTGGTCATGTGCATAGGCATGGGCTTCCTGCTCGTCCTGATGCTCTGAGTAGGACGGCCCACAAATGAGTGCGAAAAAGAGTTGCAAGAACCCGAGGTGCACGTGCTCACCGTGTTCCTGTGCGGACTGCATGTGCAGCGCGGCGAGCATCGGTGAGCTCGAGCGAACGGTCATGGACTCACTCTGGGAAGAGGACGGCAACGAGTCGACGGTCCGCGACGTCGCCGAGAAGCTGCCCGATCACGCCTACACCACCGTGGCGACCGTGCTCGATCGGCTGGTCCAAAAGGGACTGGTGAGCCGTCGCAGAAGTGGACGGTCGATACTCTTCGCAGCGACGATCACAAGGGCCCATCACACAGCCACGCTCATGCACGAAGCCCTGGCCACGGCCGGGGATTCCGATGCTGCACTGGTGCGTTTTGCCGAGACGGTGTCCAAGGCCGAAGCGGAGATCCTTCGCAGAACTCTGGGCGAGCCCGAACGAAAACCCTGACCCGGGCAACCGACTCCAAGCCTATTTAGACGTTCGGGGCATGGAGGGGCTGCTCAGCGCGGGCGATCCGACCACTAGCGCAGTTATCGTGGTGATGATGGAAAACCACGACCTGGCGCCGCCGGCCAGCGTGCCGACCAGCCTGCCCGAAGCGGGGATATCCGCGCCGACAGAATCGGGCGCGGCGACCTTTGCTGTCGAAGCGAGTGCGGTCACCCTGGCTGTCGAAGGGATGCATTGCGAAGCTTGCGCGGCCCTGATCGAGGACGTCTTGAAGGATATGACCGGAGTGACACAGGCATCGGTGCGGTTCGATACGGCCCGTGCCGTGGTGGTTTGGGACTCCTCCGTTCTCTCGGTTCAAGATCTCACTGCGGCCATCGCACAAGCCGGCTACGGCTCCAATCCCATCGACCACGGCGGCATCCGCCCGAGTGCTGACCGAACCCTCTGATCGCACGACGTCCACGATCGGTTCCACCCTCGCGGACGGGCCCGAGGTCACGACCTCGGAGCTAGCTCTTGGCGGGATGCACTGCAACGCATGTGCCACGCGAATAGAGCGTGTGCTCGCCAAGCAGGACGGGGTGTTGAGCGCGTCCGTCAACTTGGCGACGCACCGGGCTTTCGTGTCCTTCGAGAGCTCAGCTACCACTGTTGACGACCTCCGCAGCGCGGTCAACGGCATCGGTTACACGGCGTCACTTGTCGAGCACGCCGACGAGAAGGAGTTGGCGGACGATCCGGATCACTGGGTTGTGCGCGCGGCCGCATCGTGGCCACTTGCTCTAATCGCGCTCGGCGTGGCCTTGCTCGGCCCGGAAGACGCTCTGGCGGGCTGGATCGTCTTGTTGCTTGCAATCGTGGTGGAGGTGGTCGGCGGATGGCCGTTCCTTCGTACGAGCGCTCGTCTCCTTCGACACGGCGCAACGAGCATGGACACGCTGATCGCAGTCGGGACTCTCGCCGCACTCGCAGTCAGCGCGGTGGAGGCGATTGCTCTCGGTGGTCGTCATGTCCACCTGGGAGGTAGTGGGGCCTTCGCAGCACGCCTTCACGGGGTGATGGCTCCGCTCATCGTTTCCATTCTTGCGACAGGGAGAGCTGTCGAGGCCCGCGCGCGGGGGCGAGCGGCAGCCGCA
>DASPVS010000460.1:0-3159 GCA_035622235.1 Acidimicrobiales bacterium
CGTCCGGTTCGTGGGCGCTCGATCCGGTGCACTTTCCGCGTCCCGTCACGCGCTACTGGACCGAGATGCACCCGGAGCCCTTCCGGCGGGGTACCAATGAGTTTGCCCGCTACTTCGGGATGCTCATCGACGGTCTTGAGATGACCTACGTACACGGATTTGGCTACAACCGAATCCTGCCCGCTCCTGACGCGGAGGTTCCGCAGCGCTTTCAGCGCGCCGAAGAGGTCTTCGCCAACAGGCTATGGAGAGACCAACTTCGTGAATGGGACGAAGTCCGCAAGCCGGGGTCGGTCGCCACCCATCGCGAGATTCAGGCCGTCGATCCCGATGCGCTGTCCGATGCCGACCTCGTGGCCTACATCCTTCGGTGTCGAGACCACCACGCCGCGATGATCACCCAGCACATGCGCTTTACCGGAGCAGCCATGCTCCCGGTCGGCGACTTCCTTGCCCACGTAGGGATGTGGACAGGCATCTCGCACGCCGAACTGCTCGGCCTCATGCGTGGGGCTGCGCCGGTGTCTGCCGGAGGCTCGGAAGAACTCGAGCGCTTCATCTCCGCGATCCGCGCCGATCCGAAAGCGGTCGAGCTCGTGCAGTCGGAGGGCGAACCAACCCAGGTGCTGGCCGAGCTCCGCTCGCTTGACGGGGAGGCAGGTGCCGCGGTGAACGGCTATCTCGACCTGATCGGATATCGGCTGCTCGACGGCTTCGACATCTCGGAGCCGTCGGCGATGGAGCTTCCGGATGCCTTGCTGCGAGCGATTCGGGCTGCGGTCTCTGGCTCCGCCGACGGAGCGGCGGAGACGGATCTGGCCGACCGGATCTCCGATGTGCGGAACCAGGTCCCCGATGAACACAAGAGCGAATTCGACGAACTGCTCGGCGAGGCACGGCTGATGTATCGGCTGCGCGACGAGCGGGGGGTGTACAGCGACATCTGGGCGTCCGGGCTCATGCGACGGGCCACGCTCGCCGGTGGGCGGCGGCTCGCCAGCAAGGGAGTCATCGATGACCCAATCCTCCTCATCGATGCCTCCGTCGACGAGATGCGCGCGCTCCTTGAGGGCTCTAGTGGACCCACGGCAAGCGAACTGGCCGAGCGTCGCAATTTCCGGACCTCGCACAGCGCGAAGGACGCCCCGCCGTTCCTCGGCCCGCCTCCCCCTCCCCCACCCGACCCCTCGGGGCTCCCGCCCGCAGTCGCTCGACTCATGCACGCGACCGGGATCGCGATCGGATCGGTCTTCGGAGGCGCCGAGCTGGAGCACGGCGAGAACTTGGTACGCGGGTTAGCGGCGAGCAGGGGCACCTACGAGGGTCCGGCCAGGAAGATCTCCGGCCCGTCGGAGTTCGGCCGGATCATGCAAGGTGATGTCCTCGTCACTCCCGCCACCACTGAAGCCTTCAACATCCTGCTGCCGTTGCTAGGCGCGATCGTGACCGACAGCGGGGGGTTGCTCTCCCACTCGGCGATCGTCGCACGCGAGTACGGGATCCCCGGCGTCGTAGGGACCGGCGATGCGACGGAACTGATCGCTGACGGGGCACGGGTGCGAGTCGATGGAGATGTGGGCGAAGTCACGGTGCTCACGTGACCAGGAGGAGGTTCTGGCGTCGGGACCGTGAGAACGTCACTGTCGTCTCCCTGGCAGAAGCCCGTGCGACCTCGGTCTTCGGCTCAAAGGCCGTTGGCCTCGGCGACGCGACACGCCAGGGCATCCCGGTTCCTCCCGGCTTCGCCCTCTCTGGACCGATCGTCGAGGCGGTGGCCTCCGGGGACGAGCGCGCCATGAAACAGGTGGCAGGCGTTGTCGACCAGTTGGAGCCACCGCTTGCGGTGCGATCTTCGGCTGTGGACGAGGATGGTGCCGAGGCGAGTTTCGCCGGACAACACCTCACCATTCTCAACGTGGAGACGGCCGACGACGTGAATTCAGCGCTCAGAGACATTTGGTGGTCCGCAAACTCCGACTCGGCGATTACCTATCGTCAGCGGGTCGGCCTTGTGACGCGTCCGAGCGTCGGTGTGGTCGTTCAGACACTCGTCAATCCGGACGTGGCCGGCGTCATGTTCACGACCAATCCGATCACCGGAGCGAACGAGTGCGTGATCGAGGCGAGCTGGGGGCTCGGCGAGGCGGTGGTATCGGGGCGGGTCATCCCCGACCATTTCCGACTCGATCGCACAGGTGAGGTGCTCGAACGGAAGGCCGGACGGAAACGAATCGCCATTCGTTCCGTGACGAGTCATGGGTCGGTCGAAGAGGAAGTGGCGCCCGAGCTCGTCACCAAACTGTGTCTCGACGACGATCACCTGAAGGAACTAAGTCAGCTCGCCCTTCGGTGCGAGCAGGTGTACGGAGCAGCGCGAGACATCGAATGGGCCTTCGCAGGCGGCAAGCTCTACCTGTTGCAATGTAGAGCGGTCACTGCCGCCGCGTCTGAGACAAGTCCCCCCAACATCGATGCACCGATCGATATTCTGTCGCAGGTCCCACTCCTTTCTGATCTCGATGGCCAAGAGATGGCACAGGTCGCGCGCTTGTTCAAGGAGCGCCATTTCGCTGAAGGTGAGACCATCGTGAGGGAGGGAACCGGTGGGTCGGCCTTCTACTTGATCAGTTCCGGTACTGCCACTGTCTCCATTGCCGGGGAGCAGGTCAACACGTTGCACCCCGGCGACTACTTCGGGGAAATGGCATTGATCGATGAGGCCCCCCGTTCCGCGACGGTCACTGCCACAAGCGACATGGTCTGCCTCGGCATCACGCTTTGGGAGTTTCGGCCGCTCGTGCAGGGCAACGGGCGCATCGGCTGGAAACTCATGCAGTTGTTGGCGAAGAAGCTCCGAGCGGCCGAGCAGGCCTTATCCCTTGGCTCGTCGGCTACCTGAGCCCCAACGACTTTGAAGCCCTGAACTCAACCCGGCACCCACCAGGCCGCATTGTCATAAGCGCGGTCCACCAAACGGGGTCAAGGCCTCGCGGTCCACCAAACGGGGTCAAGGCCTCGGGGGATAGGAGATAGACAGTGCACAAACGTCGCACGCCATCTGCCAGAGAGGGTCAGCCACCCGTCACCCAGCGTTAGGCCCTACCTATGAGAGCGCTCCGATTATCGCTTCACTGCGATAGTCGCGCAATGAAGGTGGGT
>DASPVS010000461.1:0-11504 GCA_035622235.1 Acidimicrobiales bacterium
GCTTCTGGGTGACGGGACAGAGTATTGGAGGCATCCTCACCGGTTCGGGGACGGATCCCAACGCCGGTCCGCTCGTCGTGCTGCTTGCCGCGGCTCTTCTGCCGACCGTGGTCCTCGCGCGGCCCGCCGAACGGAGCGCCATCAGAACGCTTCGCCGGCGGCACCTGCTTGCCACCACGGCGACGGCCGTAGCGGTGTGCGCCGCGCTGCTTCTCGCTGCCACGTACCCGACGCCCCCGCCCGCGCCGCCTCCTGCATTGACGACGGCGCAGCAGGAGACAGGCATGACACCAGGCCTTCCCCTATCCCAGCCTGTGAACCTCAACACTGCGACGCCTCGGATACTCGACCTACGCCTCGTGGCCGAACCCAAACTCTTCGACATCAGCGGAAAGAAGGTGCGGGGCTATTCCTACGACGGCGACTACGTCGGACCGACGATGCACTTCGTCCCCGGCGAGACCGTCAATCTCATGCTGGTCAACAAGTTGCCAACGTGGACGAACCTGCACTTCCACGGCATGCACATCTCGCCTTCGGGCAACGCGGACAACCCCTACATCAGTGTCCCGCCCGGCGCGACTTTCGACTACCACTTTTCGATCCCGCTCGACCAACCACTCGGTACCTTCTGGTACCACGACCACGACATGTGCATGGGTACCGTCGAGCTGCCCGCACCGAACGCGACCCTCTCGACCAATTCCACGCCCCATTGCCTGGACATCGAGAGTCAGATCTACGACGGCCTGTCGGGAACCATCGTCGTCGGTGACGACCGCACGCTGCTCCCGCCTGACCTGCAGCACGTAGCGGTGAAGACGCTCGTGATCAAAGACATGCAGATCACGCCTTCGAGCAACATCGTGGCCAACTCCTCCACTTACTCCATCAGCTCCGACAACCCGACCGTCCGGCTTGTGGACGGCCAGCTTCGCCCCGTTCTAACCATGCGACCGGGAGAGACCGAGCTCTGGCGCTTCGCGAACGAAGGTGCCGACATCTTCTACAACCTCTTTCTACCCGGCTACCGGTTCACGGTCGTCGGCCAAGACGGCTATCCGGTCGCGGCTGTGACGACGATGAACACGCTGAACCTGCCGCCGGGGAAGCGCTGGGACGTCCTCGTCACCGCCAGCCGCCGCTCAGGCACGAGCTGGCTCTCGACGCTGAAAATCAACAACGGCCCTCAGGGTGATACCTACCCGGGGACGCGGCTCATGAAGGTGAAGGTCGCAGGACCACCGATGAACCCGCGTCAGATGTCTACCGGGGCAATTCCGACGGCGATCCCTTCGCTGGCCAATGCACCGATCGCCCAGCACCGGACGGTCGTCCTCAGCGAGAACGCCGCTGGGACCGTTATGTACGTCAACGGGGAACAGTTCAACCCGAACCAGTCGGTTTTCTCTACCCCGGCGGTGCTCGGGACCACAGAGCAGTGGACCGTCGAGAACATCAGTCAAGAGATCCACGTCTTCCACATCCACACCGAGCACTTCCAGGTGATGTCCATCAACGGGGTTCCCCATCCCTACACGGGCGAACAGGACATCATCGACGTCCCTTATGAGACGCACGGCAAGCCCGGCGTGGTTGTGATCCGCGTCCACTTCACCGACTTCACTGGCAACGTGATGTTCCATTGCCACATCGCATCGCACGAGGTCGCCGGGATGATGAGCTTCATCAACGTGGTCGATCCGCCGCCTGGTTACAACAAGAGTCTCATATCGCCCTAGTCGCGCCCCGCGCTCCGCCGCCGGGGCTACCCGTTCACAGGTCCTCGGTCCCCGGCTCCACACCACCGGGGCCGCGCTCGGAGCTTCGAAGGCTCGCCCACGCCTTGTAACCACCTTCGAGGTCAGCCACCGATCGATGTCCCAGATCCAGAACCGAGGCCGCGGCAAGGCTCGACGCGTAACCCTCGGAACAAACGATCACGATCGGTCGCCCATAACCGGTGACGGCGGGCAGATGTCCTTCGCATCCAGGGTCGAGGCGCCACTCGAGCACGTTCCGTTCCAACACGGCCGCGCCCGGCAGAGATCCTTCTGCCTTCCGTTGCGCCTCGGGGCGGATGTCGACGACCAGAGCGCCCTGCTCGATCAGACCTGCGAGCTCAGCGGGTGCGATCCGGTTTATACGCGTGCGCGCTCGCTCGAGGATCTCGTCGACAGGGGTTCCCATGCGTGGCGACGAACGATTTCCCTTCTCGACCCCGGGCCGGGTCACCACGAGACTTTTCTCAAAGGAATGAGCGATTCGCCTTCGAAGCTGTAATAGGTCATCGAGCGAAGTTTGGGCCCGTATACATGAATGCTGACAGCAGATGTCGAGCCGAGGTTCACGACGTCGTGCACGCACCAGCTCGGGAGCTCGATCGAATCTCCGGCGAAAAGGCTCGTCACCTCCGCACAAGTCCGGCCACCGTCACCTCGTACAAGCCGCGTTTCGGTTAGCTGCCCGGAGACGACGAATACGGCGCCCGCAGAGTCTCCGTGATCGTGCAGGTCGATCGATCCGCGGGGCGGCCATCCGATCGCCCAAGCCTCATACGATTCAGATTCGGCGATGCGCGTCCAGCACCTCTCCGACAAATCAGCCAAAGCGGGCAATAGGGCTGCTTCACGTGCGAGCCGGCTCGCGATTGAGAGGAGACGGCCCGATGATGCCCCGAGTTTGTGACCTACCGGCTCCTCTGGCGGGTTCTTTGTCCAGTGGACCGCTGCCTGCGGAGTCACGATGCCACCGGGCGCGCGACATCCGCCGGGGTCGAACCTCTTGACATGACCGAAGTCGGGACAACTCTGCGATGTAGGGGGGTAGGTGGACGTTTCTGCGTGCGACTTTCTTCCACGATCGCCCGCGCGATCTGATCGGCCTGCTTGCGCAGCTCCGGAATCGCGGTCGATTCGAACAGTTGTCCCCTACGACACCAGCCGATCGAGTATGCCTGCGCCTGGGCCGACCCTTTCACGTCTACCAGGGCGCCATTTTCTCCGACGTCGAGTCCCAAACCCGACGGATGTGCTCTCGCCGCGCCTCTTGCAATCAAGGTTTCTAAGAGTGGGTTCCCCCCTCGTCCTCCCGCAGACCGGCTGCTGCAGTCGATGACCGCTCCGACCTGCAGATGCTCTTGGCCTCGCGCCGACGCGATCGTCACGTCGAAGCGCGCAACGGAACGCGATGTTGTGGGCGCAACCCTCGCGACTCGTCCTTGTCGAACCGTCAAGCGCCCGGAGCTCAAAAGGGCTGTGACTTGGGCGGCCACGTCCTCAGACATCCGATGGCGGTGAACATCCCACCTCCGGTCGAGCAGTCGCAGCAAGCGCTTCTTCTCGGCGTCAGGGAGCCCGCCCCATACGGGCGGGAAAAAGTCCCGAAGGGCAGCTATGACATTTCGCCAATCCCAGCCGGAAAGATCTGCCTCCACCAAAGCCTCGTGAACACGTCGGACGACCTCGCGGGCGCTCGTTTCACCGGAGAGCCGGAGCGCGGGGAAATTCGCAAAGCCGCCGCTCGTGTGCGTCGCGGGCATGAGACCTGTTCTGGATCTCGCGTGGATCGTCGCGCAGGGTGCTCGCTCGCTCAACAGGATCGTCACGTCGATCATGGTGAGACCCGTTCCGATTATGAGTGCGTCGTCGACAGGAACGTCCCGAAGCGCCCCGGGCCTCCAGGGGTCGGTTACGACGCCGGGCGCGTTCTCGTCCAAGCCGAAGGACCGAAGGACCGAAGGTCGCGGTGCGCCCACGGCGAAGACGACGCTGTCAGCGGTGTACTTGGCTCCCGAGCGCACCACGATCGAAGCCCGGTCCGTGGTCGATGACGCGAGAAGGACGTCTTCAACATGATCGTGCACCCACAGGATCTTCGAACCTCGAGAAGCATCTCGTTGGGCCCGAGCAAGCACTTCCTGCAGATACCGCCGATAACACCCCCGCGGCACGAAGGCGTTCGGCCCGTAATCGAGACCTTGCGACCCGGTCCAGTCGACGAAGTCGTCGGGCGCGTCGTCAAAGGCGCTCATCGACCGGGCGGGCACGTTGAGAAGGTGGCGTGGATGGTCCGTCGAGAAGGCGACTCCAGCGCCGAGCCGCGGGCCCGGCTCGAAGACCAGGATCCGGCGGGCCCTCGGATCGGAACGTGCCAGGTGGGCGGCGACAAGGAGCCCGCTTGCCCCACCCCCCACGATGGCAGTTGTCTCTGTGTGATTGTCCGTGAGCGTCTCCACACTCTGAGTGTATCTATTAAATCTATGGAATTACTAGTCATTTGTCTCGGAATTGCGCAGGCGGCGGCGCGGGGGTCGGGTGTGATCGGCTCCGGGAAGGCCGGTCGGCTCGGATCCGGCGGGGACCGGTGGCGAGAGGCGCCACGGAAGGGGGAGGTGGCGCCTCTCGCCTCATGGGCAAACCCATGGCGGGCCGGAGCAGGTCCGTGGCTCGGCAACGTGGGCTCGAAGGTCGTTTCTTCTGCGAGACGGTGTGCGCTCTAACCGTCCCCGAGATCACCGTAGAGGACTAAGTCTACAATTACAAGTGGAATAGTCAGGAATTGCCCTCGACGGACGGCGTCCTTAGGGTCGTGAATGCCTTGGGAATGGCACCGGGCTTCGCCGGTCCAACAGCGAGCAGGCCGACTCAGGAGCTCTTTTGGATCTCGAAGAAGACAAAGGTGCCGCGTCCGTCCGCCTTTGCACGGTACATAGCCGAATCGGCACGTGAGATTGCGGACTCATAGGTGTCGAGGTCTTCCGGGAAGGCCGTTATTCCCACGCTCGCTCCGATGCTCACCGTCACTCCCTTTACGGTGAACGGCTTGCTGATGTTGTCGACGATCTTTTCCGCCACCTTGGTGGCGTCGCGGTCCGCTCTTATACCTTGAACGAGGATTCCGAATTCGTCCCCCCCGATTCGTGCCACCGTGTCGGTGTCGCGCAAAACGCCCGACAGTCGATGAGCAACTGCTCTGAGCAGTTCGTCTCCCACTTTGTGGCCATGGGTGTCGTTGACCGACTTGAACCTGTCCAGATCAATGAAGAGCAGACCGTGCCTGGCGCCAGCGCGCCGAGCGACCGTGATCGCATGGGAGACCCTGTCCTCGAACAGGCGTGCGTTTGGAAGATCGGTGATCGGATCGTGCAGGGCTTGGTATCGAACCGCATCGAGGAGCTTGGCCCCGTCCAGAGCAGTGGAAGCAAGTCCCGCGACACCGGCCACGCGTTCGCGAACCACCTCGGAAGACAAAAGATCTCTGTTCTCCGATCCCACGACAAAGAGCCCGAGGAATTCGTAACGGGCGGTCAGTGGTATTAGCAGCGCGTACGTGAGGTCCGTGAGCGCGAGCACTTCTTGGAGTAGCGGGTCGGACGACGGGGACACGAGGAGCGGCTCGGAACCTTCGAGCATTCTGCTCGGCAACCCCTTGTAACGCAGAGAGTTTCTCGGCACGTTGCGTCCATCGACGGACGGGAGCGTTCCGCCCGCGCGGGTAAGGATCGCGTCCCCGGGATCCCACAAGAGCACGAATGCGTGTTCACATCCGACGACATCAGGTGTCGCCTCCACCACGCACTCAGCCACCTCTTGCTTCGAAGTGGCTTGTGTCAGGGCCTTTCCGAGAGCGAGTAACGCGCTGAGCGTTGTGTTCCGATCTCGAGACTCGGCCAGGGCCGCCGCTGTTTCGAGCGCCGCTGCCGCGTGACCCGCATATGCAAGGAGGAGGGACCTTTCCTGAGGCAGGAAGTGGTACTCCTGCGGGTAGTACGCGGCGAGGCGGCCAAAGTTGATGCGGGCAGATGCGATGTCGACAACGAGCCTCGAGGGATCTTCGGGGCCGTTCGACCGGTCGAGCAGATCCTCGGCGACCACTTTCGCTTCGCCTTTCGCAAAGCCGACATGGTGGATCCTCGGGCTCACGTCTCCTGGGAGACGTACGGCCAAGAGATAGCGCGGCGCGCGCACTGCCACCCCGGCTTGCTTAGTTATCGTCTCGAGCACAGAGTCGACGTCGCGCACCGTTGACAGTTCTTTTGCAACTGATTCCAATGATTCGAAACGCTTGGTGAGCGTCTCCACCTGATCACGAAGGAACTTCAGCTCCCGCTCGACGTTCGCCTGAAGCGAGGAGGTGGGGTCCCATGAGACCTCGAACACGCAGCGCCGCGAGCCCCGCGTCTGGCATTCAGGCTCGAGGATCACGGCCGGTTCCATGCCGAACAGCACAGGGATCTGCGAAAGCGCTCCGGCGGTGTACCCGCAGAAGATCGGGTCCCTTTTGATCGGGGGAACAGTGACCACGCTCACCGACCCGCGATCGTCACCCACCTCGATCACTTCCGCTTGCGTAACGGTCGACTGCTTTGCCTGAATAGCCGGATAGACGCGGAGCATCTCTGCCGGGGACCCCAACGAGCGGATAAGCGCCATGACCTCCGAGCCGGCGTACTGGCGTACGAGCTCGATGCCGGCCTTACGCCCCACGTCAGGGTCATCGAGCACTCGGGCCGCCGCTTTGAAGAGGTCCAAGCCCTGCCTGTACGTGCTCCAGCCATTCGGATCTTGGAGCTCTTCGGGGACGCGCTCTTCGCCTGCCTCGCGTCGAACCCGTTCCACCGCCTCGTCACCAGCTGCCGCCCTGACGTACGCGATCAAGGCGCCCAACATCGAATTAGCTAGCTCGTGAGGGCCTCCACGCGCGTTCATCAATTCACAATCGGCAACAAGTCGCCACTCTTTAGGGGTTCACGTCGCTGAACGCGACATTCAGGGGGGTCGCCAGACACCGCGCCTCCGATTCGAGGGTCGTCGCGGTCGACTCAGTGAGGCTCGACTTTCGGCGGTTCGATCGGTTCGGGCACGATTCCCTCCGGAACGAAGCGGAGGCCGAAGCCGGGTTCTGTGATGAAGTAGCGAGGCTTTGTGGGATCTGGCTCCAGCTTCCGACGGATCGCAACCATGAAGACACGCACGAGGTTCGTCTTGGTGTCCTTCAAACCCCACACGTCGCTCAGCATTTGACGCTGGCTGATGAGTTTCCCGGCGTTACGGCTCAGCAACTCCACGACTTGCCACTCGGTCGCCGTGAGGCGCGCGGTCGAGCCATCCTTTCGCCGAATCTGTTTCTTTGCCAGGTCGATGCTGAAATCGGCGGTCTCGACGGTTGGAAGATCCTCGGACGTGGTGGGCGATCGCAACGCAACCCGAAGCCGCGCCATGAACTCGTCCATTCCGAAGGGTTTGCTGACGTAATCGTTGGCTCCGGCGTCTAGCGCGGCAACCTTTTGAGTCTCGGCCGTTCGAGCCGAGAGGATGATGATCGGGACGTTCGTCCAACCCCGCAGACCGCGGATGACTTCTGCCCCATCCATGTCCGGAAGGCCGAGGTCCAAGATCACTGCATCAGGGTGCCGGCGTGCGGCGAGCGCGAGTGCTTGACTGCCCGTCGACGCGAGCTGCACCTCATACCCTCTCGCTCGCAGGTTGATCGCCATGGTCTGGAGCATGGGCTTTTCATCGTCCACAACGAGGATCGAGCTCACAGGGCCTGCATTTCAGAATCAGCATCGGTGCCGACCTCTGACCCACACTGCGAAGCGAAGGCTCGATCTACTTTTTGCGCTCCTGTTGTCCGCCCGCGTGCCCACCCCGTTCCTCCAGGTGCCGGCGCATCTTCTGGCGTCTCGTGTGCGTTGATGTCGGCATCTCCGCTCCCGTCCGCGAATCGCAAGAGGAAAGTCATCGTTGTCCCGCCGCCGGGGGTGTCGTCGACATCGAGCTCTCCACCCATGGCTTGGGTGAAACCTTTGGCGACGGCGAGACCCAGACCGATGCCCTCGAGCCCGGGCCGCCCAGCGTCTCCCAACTGTTGAAAAGGCTGGAAGACCTCCTCCCGGCGCTTAGATGGAATGCCTGGGCCCTGGTCTATGACCCGAACTGCAACGTGTCCTCCGGCGCGACCTACTTCGACTCGAGCGCCAACACCACCCGGAGACCACTTCTGCGCGTTCGAGATCACATTCGCGAGCGCGCGTTCAAGAAGGCCGGGGTCCGCTTCGACGAGAGGAACGCTCTCCTCCATCGTCACCTTTACCCCGGTTCCCGCGGTGGAGAGGCTGGCGACCGCATTGAAGACCACGTCGTCGATGGTCGTCGGCTCGACCGAAACGGGCAACGTGCCCGTCTGAAGACGGCTCATGTCGAGAAGGTTGCCTATCAGTCCGGTAAGGCGGTCCGTCTCTTGGTCGATCGTCCTGCAAAACCCGTTGACGTCACTTGGTTCCCATTCCACCTCGCGCGACAAGAGGCTGGTGACCGCAGCCTTGATCCCGGCAAGCGGAGTGCGCAGATCGTGGGAGACAGCAGCGAGCAACGCCGAACGCAGACTGTTGGCTTCGGCGAGATCAGCCGCTGCGGCAGCCTCAGATTCGAGTAGCAGCCGATCCTGTGCCATTCGAAGCTGGCCCACGAAGGCGACAAGAAGACGAGAGTCCTCCGCGGACAGCGCATGCCCGGCGATCACGAGGACGGTGCCCTGATGCAGCTCCACGGAGAAGTTGCCGTCGTCGGGCGAACCGGGAACCGGGGAGCCCGCGGCGGCCGCAACTTGCCATCCATCGCTGCCCGGAGCCAGGATCGCAACGGCATCGAGCTCGAACGTTCTGCGAAGTTCGCCCACTATGTCGGGAAGCGCTTCCACTCCGGACAGGACGGATCCACCTGCCAATCTGGCCAACGATTCAGATTCGGCACGTGCGCGCGCTACTTGGAGCCCGCGACGGTTGAGCTGATCTACGAGCACGCTGACCAGACCCGCCACGGCGAAGAAGATCACGAGAGCCACGATGTTCGCCGGATCGGCTATGCGAAAGCTGTAAAGAGGCGGGGCGAAGAAGAAGTCGGCCGTGAGTGCAGCAGCTATAGAAGCTACGACCGCAGGTAGTACACCGCCCACAATGTCCACCACCACGACTCCCAACAACAAGAACAGAAGCGCACCGGGAAGTCCCATCGACGAGTGAAGTGGAGATAGAGCAGCTCCCATGGCGACTATCGCAGGAACGGCGGCGGCGAGGCCGATGTTGCGACGACGACGTGGGACCACGGCCGGTCGGCGGCGGCGGGCGAGTTGGGGGAGGCCTTCCTCTTTCTGATCGGGTGCTGATATTACGTGTACGTCGATCGGAGCCACGTCCCGGATGACTTTGTTGATGACAGAGCCGTGGAGAAATTCGTCCAAACGGGAGCGGCCGCTTGCGCCCAGAATCAACTGGGTGGCGTTTTCCGCTCTGGCAAATTCCACGAGCGCCTGGGCCTTGTCAGCGCCAGTAACCTCGGCGTATCGCCCGTTCAGCTCGCTCAAAAGGCGCCGCTGGGTTTCGAGACCGGGCGGTTCCGCCTGTACCAGACCGTCGGGCAGACGCACGTGTACTGCGATCACCTCGCCGTTTGATCGCGCGGCCATGCGCGCAGCACGGCGCAAGAGGTGTTCACCGCCGCTCACGCCGCTCAGAGCGACGACGATTCGCTCCTTTGTCTCCCACGGCGCCTGAATCCCGTGACGGTCGCGATAGGCGGCCAGCTCCTCGTCGACGCGATCGGCCACCCACAGCAGAGCAAGCTCGCGAAGTGCCCCCAAGTTGCCGACGCGGAAGTAGTGGCTCAGTGCGGCATCGATCTTCTCCGGCGGATAGATGTTTCCGTGTGCCATCCGACGCCTTAGAGCTTCGGGGGCCATGTCGACCAACTCGATCTGATCCGCGGCGCGCACGACGGCGTCGGGAACGGTCTCTCGTTGCGTGACGCCTGTGATGCGCTCGACAACGTCGTTCACGCTCGCCAGGTGTTGGACGTTGACCGTGGATATGACGTCGATTCCCGCGGCCAAGAGATCGTCGATGTCCTGCCATCGCTTCTCATTGCGGCTCCCCGGTACGTTGGTGTGCGCCAGTTCGTCCACCAGTGCGACGGCGGGATGCCTCGCGATCACCGCGTCAAGGTCCATCTCCTCGAGCTGCTGGCCGCGATAGTCCAAGCACTTGCGGGGAATGATCGGAAGATCCCGGATCTGGGCAATGGTCTTCGGTCTGTTGTGAGACTCGACGTACCCGATCACCACGTCGGTCCCCCGGCTCCGGCGTCGCCATCCTTCGTCGAGCATGGCGAAGGTCTTTCCGACACCCGGTGCTGCTCCCAAATAGATCCGCAGCCTTCCCCGGGCCACCGGACCTCCTCCTCATATATATCGCTAGTCGTTGAGCCTATCGAGGGCGAGATTGAGCTCGAGCACGTTCACATAGGGCTCTCCCAAAAAGCCCCAGGACCTTCCTATCGTGTGCTCTTTGATCAAGTTCTTCACCGTTGACAGCAGAAGATGGCGGACCTGCGCGACTCGCGCCGCCTGGAGGTCGGCGTTCATGATCGAAATGCCCGGATCGAGGCCCGAGGCCGACGCCGTCACGGCATCCACGGGTACCGGAGTCGACGGCGAGAGATTGTTGAGCTGCCGGTAGGCGAGCGCGCGTTCGGGGACCGTGTTCGGGTCGCACACGTAGATGCCATTCGCCTTTGCATACTTCTGTCCGGGGACCGGGCTGATAACAGGGTTGCCGGCGGGGTCCGTCGGAACACAGTACGGATCGGAACCCGTAGCGAAGGGATTGGTCTTCGATGGTTGTCCGTTCAGGCCCACTGTGTTGAACCCAGGAATGAAACCGACCAGCCTCGGGTCACCAGGGCCGAGGTTTGACGCCGAGCTGGCTGACGCGTCGTACGCGGTCGGGCTGGTAGCCGAAGGGCGGGGTTGGAAGTACTGAGGCAGCGGGTTTCCGTTCTTGTCGGAGAAGGCCTGCCCGATGTTGGCAGCTCCCACAACCCGGCCATTCCGCACGAGGAGCGAACCGTTCGCCTGGTTCTTGAAGGCCACTTGTGCGATACCGGTCAACACAAACGGATAGATCAATCCGACCAACACGGCGACAAACACGGTCAAGACGATCGCTGGAAGCGCTTGACGGCGAGGCGTCTGCAGCATCAGTGCACCCCCAGAGGTCCGACAATGAGCAGGTCTATGAGCTTGATGAGAATGAACGGGGTGATGAGCCCACCCACGCCATAGATCAAAAGATTGCGTCTCAGCTGAGCTGTCGCACCCATCGCCTTGACACGCACTCCACGCAAGGCGAGCGGGATCATGATCACGATGATGATCGCGTTGAAGATCACAGCGGAGAGGATCGCCGCGTGGGGATTGTGCAGATGGAGGATGTCGATCACCGACAGAGCCGGGAAAACCGAGTAGAGCATGGCCGGAATCGCCACGAAATACTTCGCGACGTCGTTGGTGATCGAAAAGGTGGTGAGTGCTCCACGCGTGATCAGCAGCTGCTTCCCCACCTCGACGATGTCCATCAGCTTGGTCGGGTCGCTGTCCAGATCAACCAGGTTCCCCGCTTCCTTGGCGGCCTGGGTCCCGGTGTTCATCGCCACCCCGACGTCGGC
>DASPVS010000462.1:0-13173 GCA_035622235.1 Acidimicrobiales bacterium
TTTCCAGCGTCACTCGGCTACACGGCCGAGGAGTTCGCCGAGCTTGACGTCGTGGGGCAGATACACGACGACGACATCGCGGCGCTCGACGCAGTCGTTCGATCACTTGGAAAAGGCCAAGCCGTCTCGGGCATCGAGACGCGGTACAGGGCAAAGGACGGAAGCTGGCACTGGTGGGAGTGGACGGCGTCATTGGATCACAGCACAGGCCTCGTCTACGGCTCCGCGCGCGACACGACCCAACGACGAGCCACGATAAACGCGCTCAAGTCCAGTCAGCACAATCTTCAGACCATCATCGACCATTCACCGTCGGCCATATTCGCGAAAGACCTCAAGGGTCGTTACGTACTCGTCAATAACGAGTTTTTGTCGGTCATTGGGCTTGAGCGCGATCGCGTACTTGGGAGGACGATCCGTGACTTGTGGCCGGACACTCCTGCGGCCGACGAGGATGCCGACGGCGAGGTCCTGAGCAGCGGTCGTGCTGTAACGACCGACGCAGTCCTCGAACTACCAGAAGGTCCGCGCACATACATGGTTACGCGGTTCCCCCTGAGAACTGAGGGAAGGCTCGTGGGAACCGCGGCCGTGTCGACCAACATATCGGAGCGCACGAAGACGGAGCTCGCCTTGCGCGAGCGCGAACAGCTGCACCAAACGCTCGAGCGCGCGTCGCCTGACATCATCATCGTCATTGACGCGGCCGGAACGATCGTGAGCGTCAGCGAGGCGTGCGAGCAGATCCTCGGGGTCCCTCGTGATATCGAACCGACCCGCCTACTCGCGATCGTCCACCCCGACGACAGGGTGGGATTTTCGCAAGCGATCGATCGGCTGCGTTCTTCGAGCGGTGCCATGCTCGACCTTCGAATCAGGATGCGCCACTCCGAAGGATTCTGGGTGCCTCTCGATGTCCGTGGACAACCCGTCGTGGACGACGAGGGAAAGGTCGACGGCGCAGTGGTTGTTGCGCGCGATATCACCGAAGAGCTCGCCTTCGAGGAGCAGCTCCGCGCCGCCGTAGAGGCCTCTGAACGCGCCAGCAAGGCGAAAAGCGGTTTTCTCTCGCGCATGAGCCACGAGCTTCGCACCCCTCTCAACTCCGTACTCGGCTTTGCACAGCTTCTCCTCATGGAAGATCTAGAACCGGCGCAATCGGAAGCCGTGGGGCACATCGTGCGAGCGGCTCGGCATCTTCTCGATCTCATCGACGAGGCGTTGGACATCTCCCGCATCGAGACAGGTGGGATGACCCTCAATCTGCATCCCGTGCAGATACGTGCTGTGGTCACCGACGCGGTGAACTTGGCGCGGCCGCTCGCGGAACGCGCGGGCATCGGCGTTCGGACCGACCTGGGTGAGGTCTCGGACCTGTACATTTACGCCGATCACCAACGCTTGCTCCAGGTTTTCTTGAATCTCCTCTCCAACGCGGTCAAGTACAACCGGCAGGGAGGTCGAGTCGACTTGCATGCAAGGGTGATCGATCAAGACCGCCTTCGTGTCAGCGTCACCGACACAGGCTCGGGAATTCCCCCCGACCGTGTTCATCGCGTCTTCGAGCCTTTCGACCGCCTCGGCGCCGAGTTCACACGCGTAGAGGGCACCGGCGTAGGGCTCACGCTTTCGAAGCAGCTCGTCGAGACGATGGGAGGCTCGATCGACGTCGTCTCGATCGTTGGGGAAGGCTCGACGTTCTCCGTCGACCTGCGGGTCGCTCCCGCACCGACAGAGAAAGAGAGCGAGCGACACGAGAGACCGGACCCTGCATGGTCGATCCGGCCGGTGAAGATCCTCTACGTCGAGGACAACGAGACGAACAGGACCCTGTTGGAGAGCCTTCTCGGAAAGCAAAGCGGAGTTGAATTGTTCACCGCTGCTTCCGGCGTGGAAGGTATCCAAGTAGCTCGTTCGGCTCGCCCCGATCTCGTTCTGCTCGACCTCCATCTACCTGACATGGGAGGCGAGGAGGTGCTCGCCGCTCTGGACGTCGACCCGTCGACCGCTGAGATACCCGTAGTGGTCGTGAGCGCCGACGCCACCGACGAGCAGAGTCAAAAGCTCCTCGCAAAAGGCGTGATGGCCTATCTCACAAAGCCGGTCGAGCTGGACGAGCTGATCGGGGTCGTGAACACGGTGCGCAAGGTGGCTCCTACGTGACTCAGGCCGCCCGTTACCCCGAATTTCCGTCCACCACCAAGGGCAATCCCACGCGCTTCGACCCCTCGCCGGGCGGGATAGATCTCACGACTTTTTTGAACTTGTCGGGCGAGCTCCTTTGCATCATCGATCGAAATGCGAAGATCGCGTGGTGCAATGAGGCGTTCGACCGTACGCTCGGCTTCCGGCGCGGAGAACTGATCGGCGTATCGATGGAGGATCTGGCGCACCCAGACGACTGGGAGCGTCGCCAAGCAGTTAGAGAGCAGTTGCTCGACGGGAAGGAGGTTACGGGGCAGCGCCTTCGCTACCGGACGGCACAGGGGGGATGGCGCTGGCTCGAGTGGACTTCTCATTGGGACGGCGAGCGCAAACTTTGCTTCGGTGCTGCCCGTGATATAACCGTCGCGCGAGAAGCCGAAGAGGCACTCCGTGAGCACGAGGCACTCTCCCGGGCGATCTTGTGGCACTCGTCCTCGATCATCTTTGTCAAGGACGTAATGGGCCGTTATACCGTCGTCAACGGGGAGTTCTGCAGGGTCGCCCGGATAGGTGACCCGAGCGAGATAATCGGCCGAACGGCAGCAGAGGTCTGGCCCGATCATGTGTCCACCATCTCGGCCAATGAAGCCGAGCTGTTCAGAGGTGGTAGCCCGCACGTGATCGACGAGACAATGACGACGCCTTCGGGCACCTTCCACTATCTGATGATCCGCGCTCTTCTTCGCGACGAGGACGGCGCCCCGGCAGGCCTCGTCGGCATCGGCACGAACATCACGGACCGCAAACAGGCGGAATTCGAGCTTCAGAGCCGCGATCTTCGACTGGCCGCGATCATGGCCGCAAGCCCGGACATCATCGGGATCGTGGACACCGATGCGCGCATCACGCAGATGAGCGCCGCAGAAAAGACAATTCTCGGGTATCAACACGAATCATGCCCCCCCGATGAGATCCTCTCGAGGGTTCATCCAGACGATCTGGAATCGGTTACAGAGGCGTTCACCGGCATCAGAAGAGGTGAGAAACGGCAAGTGAATGCACGGTTCCGGATCGCCCACGAGGACGGCCACTACGTGACGGTGGATACTCGTACACGCGCCGCGATGGACGAAGAGGGAAGATTTGTCGGAGCGGCCGTTGTCGCCCGGGATACCTCGGCAAAGCTCGAAGCACAAGCCCGCTTGCGTGCCGCAATGGAGACAGCCGAGAACGCGAGCAGGGCTAAATCCGAATTCCTCTCACGGATGAGCCACGAGCTGCGCACCCCTTTGAATTCGGTCCTCGGTTTCGCTCAGCTTCTAGCGATGGATGAGCTCGCGGCGCCGAGAGCGGAGTGGGTCGAATACATCCTTGGAGCCGGTCACCAACTTCTGCAGCTCATAGACGAGGTGCTCGATATCGCTCGAATCGAGACCGGCCATCTCGAGATGACCCCTGAGCCGGTGTCGGTGAAGGGACTCGTAGCCGAAGCCGTCGGAACCGTCGAACCCTCCGCAAGAGCCGGCCAGGTCTCGGTCGTGGTGGCATGCGATCGTCGCGACGTCGTGGTACAGGCCGACCGATCACGGATCGGGCAAGTGCTCGGAAACCTGCTCTCCAACGCGGTCAGGTACAACCGCCCAGGAGGTCGCGTCGAAGTTCGTGTCGAACGGGGTCCGACGCGTTGGGCGCGAATCGTCGTCGCCGATACAGGGAAGGGGATCTCACCCGAGAGCCTCTCGCGGGTGTTCGAACCCTTCGAACGTCTCGGTGCTGAGACGAACAATCTCGGCGACACAGGCGTCGGTCTCGCGTTGTCAAAGCGGCTCGTGGAAGACATGGGAGGACGGCTGGAAGTGGACAGCGTGCCCGATGTCGGGAGCACTTTCTCCATCGGGCTTCCCATCGCTGACGCGCCTGACACAGGAGTTGTCGTGCCCGCGTCGGTCAAGGCTGTCACTCGTACACAAACGATCTTCGGCGGAAGGTTCCGCGTCATGCTCATCGAAGAGGACCTCGCCAATCTCCAGCTCGTCGAACGAGTCCTTGCGCGTCGTCCGCGGGTGGAGGTCCTCGCATCGATGCACGGAAGTCTCGCGATCGAGCTGGCGCGGGAGCACAGACCTGGGCTGATACTGCTCGACCTGCGACTGCCCGACATCGAGGGGACCGAGGTGCTCCGGAGATTGCGTTCCGACGCAGCGACCGCCTCGATCCCTGTAGCAGTGATAAGCGCTCAGGCACCCGCTCGTTCTGTCAGGCGGGTCCTCGACGGTCACGTCGTCGGTTATCTCGCCAAGCCCCTGGACGTGCGCGCTCTCTTGGCGCTCGTCGACAGGGCGCGTGCTGGAACCGGTGTCTGAAGCGACCCCCGAGGTGAGGCTGGCCGCTTCCGCACACACAACCCTCCCCTGGCGGATCCACGAGCTCACCCCGGACTTTCGGCTCGAGGACGTCTGGGCGCTTCCCGTTCGGGGAGAAGCGAACGACTTTCGTCGGTTGGTCGAACTTATCGCCGGGGGTGATCAGTCTCACCGCCCCTCGTGTGCGACCCGCGCGCTATTTGCGATTCGGTGGAAGATCGGAGGTCTGCTTGGCTGGGACCAGCCCGATTCCGGGATCGGCTCGCGGGTGTCCACCCTTCGCGCCCGGTTGCCGTCGGATCTCCGGGAAGCACCGCCAGGCCCGCAGATTGCCGGTCTTCCCTTCACCCCGCTCTATCTGCTCGAAGACGAGTGGGCCGCCGAAGCCGCCAACGAAACAATGCACGGGGTGTTGCATGTCGGGTGGGTGCCGGATCCTGGGGGCGGCTACCGCGGCCAGATGGCGGTGCTGGTGAAACCGAATGGCCTTCTCGGTAGCGCTTACATGGCAGCGATCAGGCCCTTCCGGCATCTGATCGTCTACCCGGAGTTGATGCGACGCATAAGCAAAGCCTGGAGTGCGGAGGTCGGCGGGAGCCGCTAAAGGAGCGTATAGCGCAAAGCGAAAAGCGCACCCGAACGCGCAGAGATCAAATTGCGCGCTCGCGTCCCTCCCAATAAGGATCGCGAAGCTTGCGCTTGTACAGTTTTCCGTTCGGATCTCGGGGCATTTCGTTTGTGAAATCGATGCTCTTCGGCGTCTTGAATTTCGCGAGTCTCGGTCCGCACCATTCGAGGATCTCCGCCTCGAGCTTCGGGCCGGCCTCTTCTTGGTCGATCGGTTCGATCACTGCCTTAACTTCTTCGCCCCAATCGTCGTTGGGGATTCCGAAGACTGCGGCGTCTACGACCTTCGGGTGCTCAAGAAGGACGCTTTCGATCTCAGCCGGGTAGATATTCGCTCCGCCCGAGATGATCATGTCGGTCTTGCGGTCGCTCAAGAACAGGAAACCGTCGTCGTCGAGATATCCCATGTCGCCGACGGTGAAGAACTTTCCGATCCGGTTCTTCTGCGTTTTCTCGTCGTCTTTGTGGTACTTGAAGTCGCCGGTCTGCATCGCCATGAAGACGGTGCCGATCTGGTTGGATTCCAGGCGGTTCCCCTCGTCGTCGAAGATCGCGATTTCGGAGATCGGCCACGGTTTGCCCACGGTTCCAGGCTTCGTGAGCCACTCCTCGGTGTTGACGATCGTCCCACCACCTTCTGACGCGGCGTAGTACTCGTCCACCACAGGGCCCCACCATTCGATCATCGCCCGCTTTGTGGGGACCGGGCATGGCGCTGCTGCATGGATCATGTGCCGGTAGGAAGAGAGGTCGTATCGCGTCTTCGCGTCGTCTGGTAGCGCAAGGAGTCGATGGAACTGTGTCGGGACCATGTGCGAGTGCGTCACCTTGTAACGCTCGCTGAGCCGGAGACTCTCCTCAGCATCCCATTTGTCCATCATGACGACGGTGTGACCCAGATGCAGCGCCGCACCCGAGAATCGCATCACGGCAGTGTGATAGAGAGGCGATCCGAGTAGGTGGACGTTGTCGTCTCGCGGCTGGATACCGAAGAGGAATAGCAGTCCACCAAGACCGAGAGCCGCGTCCTCGGGCGACATACCCATGAGTGGCCTTCGGACACCTTTGGGCTGACCGGTGGTGCCCGACGTGTAGTTCATGACGTCGCCGATCGTGCGGTCGTCGGGTAGATCGGTGCTCTGCGCGTCGCGTAATTCCTCGAACGACCGAAACCCTTCGATCTTTCCGACGGAGAGTAGCCGATCTGCCCCGACTTTCGTATCGTCGGCCGCTTCGCGCGCCGCCTCGGCAAAGCGATCGTGAGCGACGAACGCTTTGGCCTCGGAGTCGTTGACGATGTATGCGATCTCAGGTCCCACCAGGTGGTGGTTGATCGGTACCAGGTACCAGCCCGCCTGCAGCGCTGCTAGGTACAGCTCGAACATCTCGATGCAGTTCGGCAACAGGACTGCCACTGCGTCGCCGCGCTCGATCCCGACGCTGCGCAGTGCGTGGACGACCTGGTTGGTTCGCGCAAGGAGCTCGCCTGTACTCACCTCTCTGCCGTCGGGGGTGACCAGGCCGAGGTGATCGGGCTCTTCTTGTGCCATAGCCCAGAAGCCGAAGTCGGCCATGTCGTTCCTCCCCCAGTGGCTGAAACGGTGAAACTGGCCCGCGAAGCAGTCCGCGGTTGGCGCAGAGCGCGGGGGCGAGAGTAGAACGGGTTCTCGTGCCGTGGCAAGGCGGCCATTCGGCTGTTTGGTCGCGGCTCCAGGGATCCGAAGCATCTCGACTGTCGAACGATCCCGAGATTTCTGAACATCTGAACTAGGAGCTAGTGGAGCGGAGGTCTGGGGCGTTGGCTGGCGTTCTCGAAGGAAAGGCGATCGTTGTCACGGGAGCAGGGTCCGGCATCGGTCGGGCCATAGCGATCGGTTGTGCGGCCGAGGGAGCAAAGGTCGTCGTCGCCGACCTCGGCGTGAGCCTCGCGGGTGAGGACCCGACGAGCGAGGTGGCAGACGCGGTCGTAAAGGAGATAGGGGCGGCAGGTGGCGAGGCGGTCGCGATTGCCGATGATGTCTCGACCTGGTCGGGTGGAGAGCACATCGTCCAGACTGCGGTCGACCGATGGGGGAAGATCGACGGCGCTGTTTGCGTCGCCGGCATCCTGCGCGAGCGCATGCTCTTCAACATGTCCGAAGACGAGTGGGACGCCGTAATCCGAGTCCACCTGAAAGGTCATTTCACGATCTTCCGTCACGCCGCCGCCATCATGCGTAAGCAGGAGTCCGGGTCCCTCATCGGCATCACTTCCGGCGCGTACGCGGGCAGCATCGCACAGGCCAATTACTCGGCGGCGAAGGGCGGCATCGTCTCGCTCACCCGTTCCGCGGCCGCCGGACTTCACCGTTACGGAGTTCGCGCGAATTGCATAGCCCCGATCGCCCGGACGCGGATGTCGGCCAACGTTCCCCAACAGATCGGCGAGATGGGAGACCCGGAGGACGTAGCTCCGATGGCGGAGTTCCTCTTGTCGGACGCTTCGAAGGATGTGACCGGCCAGGTCTACACGGTCGTAGCGGGGCGGATCTCGGTGTGGAACCAACCCGTCGAGGTGCGTTCGATACGCAAGGAAGGCCGCTGGACGCCGGAAGAGATCGCTTCCCGCTTCGGCGAGGTGGGAGTCGAGAAGATGGGTTTGATCGAGCGCGCCGAGCAGTACCGCCAGGCCGCAGCATCCGGGGAGAAACCAAACGCCTGAGCGCTGCGCGATGCGCTTCAGCTACGCCGAGTCGATGGTCGACCCGGCGTTCTACGGCCCTCTCGCTGAGGCGGCCGAAGACGCTGGTTACGACTCGTTCGTCGTTCCGGACAGCATTTGTTACCCGGCCGAGTCCGACGCCGTGTACCCGTTCAATCCCGACGGGTCGCGGGAATTCCTCGAAGACAAGCCGTTCATCGAGCCGTTCTCGCTTATACCGGCTCTCGCAGCCGTCACGAGTCGGCTCCGCTTCGTCACGTTCGTGGTCAAGCTGCCGATCAGGCATCCGGTTCTCGTGGCCAAGCAGGTCTCGTCGGTCGCGGTGATCTCGGACAACCGGTTCGCGTTCGGCGTCGGTACGAGCCCGTGGCCCGAGGATTACGAGTTGACGGACGTGCCTTGGGAGGGTCGCGGCCAACGGATGGACGAGATGATCGAGATAATCCGAGGACTTATCGCGGGCGGGTGGTTCGAATACCACGGCAAGGTCTTCGACGTGCCGCAGATCAAGATGTCGCCTGCCCCGTCAGCTCCTGTCCCGGTCCTACTCGGAGGTCATGGAGACGTGGCTTTGCGTCGCGCGGCGCGGATGGGCGACGGATGGCTGCACGGCGGAGGGGATCCGGCCGCATTGCCCGGGATGCTCTCCCGACTCGATGAGCTGCGTGCCGAGTACGGCCGCCAGAGCGAGCCCTTCGAGGTGCACGTCATTTCAATGGACGCGTACACCACCGAAGGGGTGAAGCGCCTCGAGGAGCAAGGTGTGACCGATGTGATCGTGGGGTTCCGTTGGCCGTATTCGGTGGGACCGGACACCGAGACCTTGCAGGCCAAGCTGGACAATTTGCGCCGTTTCGCCGACGACGTCATCGCTTCGGTGCGATAGCGAAACCGAGAGGAGAGATTCGATGGGCGTTGCTTACGAGCTGTCCAAACAGTCGATGGCACGGATCGAAGAAAAGGACCGCGACGGTTGGCTCGCCCTTTTTGAAGAGGACGCCATCGTCGAGGATCCGATCGGCCCGTCGATGCTCGATCCCGAGGGCCGAGGTCATCGCGGGAAGGAGGCGATCGCGGCGTTTTACGACAACGTCATCTCTGCGAGCGAAGGGATCAAGTTCCAAATCGAGAAGACCTACGACTGCGAGGTCGAGGTCGCGAACGTCGGCGAGATCCACATCACGATGGGGGGCAAGGTGGGCATCTGCCACATCGTCTCCACCTACCGCGCGAGTCCCGCCGGCAAACTTGCCGCTCTGCGCGCTTATTGGGAGCCTGCGAAGCTCACATTTGCATGACCGTTTAGGCGGTTCTCCTCCCAGTCTCTCCTCATCGAGAAGGACTCAGAACAGCCTTTCGGATTGCAGCCCTTCCGGCTGAGGCTCCTCGTCTGGGACTGGTTCGATCAGCTCCGGCCCATCGTTGTCCGGATTGTTCACTTCCCTACTTACGGGGTGCCTCATGAGCACACCGGCCTTCGAAGGGGCCAGGATGTCGAGAATGTGGGCCGGGTCCTTCTCGTAGCGGTCGAGCCATCTGTCGATATCGCGCTCTTCTACGAGCACTGGCATGCGGTCGTGGATGTCGCTCACGTCTTTGTTGGCGGCGGTTGTGATGATCGTGCAGGTCCTGAGCACCGCGTCGGGGTCGTCCAGCCGCGTCCGGTCTCGCCAGGTGTCCCAGAGCCCGGCGAACGTCATCGGCTCGCCATCGGATCGCTGGAAGAAGAAAGGAATGCCGCGCTTTCGGGTTCCAGGCGGGTGACGCCATTCGTAGAAGCCGTCGGCTAAGACCAGACAGCGGTGACGTTCGAGAATGCCCTTGAAACTGGCCTTTTCGGTGAGGGTCTCTGACCTCAGATTTATGATCCTGTTCCCGATGGTCGGGCTCTTGGCCCAGTACGGAACAAGACCCCAAAGGAGAGCGCTGATTTCGCGCTGTGGGTGTTCGCCTGTTTTCGGCGGAGCGTCTGGATCAGGTCTCGGTGCTCTGACGGCGAGGATGTCCAGGCTGGGGGCGATGTTCCAGCTGGGCTCCGCATCCGGATTCACCGACGCCTCCAGCTGGGCGTCGAGCTCTCGAGCCAGGCGAGCCGGCGGGGAGTAGAGGGCGATGCGTCCACACATGGTCATCTTTGAGCATAAGGACCGAGCGCTTCCGGGCAGCTCGAGCGCGGACACGGGTAATCATTTTTGAGTGCTTATGGGCCTTGTGGCGATTGTGGCGCGCACTTATCCACAGGGCAGTGGCGATTTTCAGCAATGGAAAACAGGGCCACAAGCGCCACTCGAGCCATAAGCAGCAAATTTCAATACCCCGTGCCCGCGTCAGCCGAAGCCACGCACCGTCGTCAAAATCGCTCCGGCAAGGTCTTCAGCAAGGTCGATAGCAAGGTCGATCGGCAGGTCAGAACGCGACCTTCAAGGTCGTGTCGAGGAACGAGATCTCCGGGCTCCGCCGCGCCCGGTCCCAAGGGAGCGACGCGGGCAGGGCCCCCCACCCGCCCGCGTCGCTCCCTCCGTCATCTATTGCTCTGACAAAGTTTGACTACATCATTTTTTTGGTTGACGCATACAAGTGGATTTTCTATGGTGCTCGCCTCATGGGGGGTGCACTGTGAGGTGGGGCGACCGCAGACGGCGCGCAATGCCGTCGGTGAGCCTCGCCCTATGCGTTCTGGCCGCCGCAGCTTTCGGCACTGCATGCAGCAAGAGCGAGTCGCGTTCAAGCTTTGTTACGCGCCGGTCGCCAAAGACGACGGTTTCTAGCGACACAGCTGAGTCAGAAAATACCGCCGAGGCAGTGGCGGCAGGTTGGAGAGCTGCGCTCGAAGCGGATGACTGGGCAGCACGCACTTCCAACCCCGATGACCCGATGCTTGCTGCGACTCATGCCGAGCCTCAGCTAGGTGTGATTGTCGCAAGTGTCGCGTGGTATCGAGCAAACGGATGGGTCGGAATCGGTACCGACCGAATCTTGCGAATTTCGGTTTCTGATGTTGCGAATGGCCGCGCAAACGTAACGGCCTGCATCGATGGCGAAGAGATCGAAGTCAATGCCGTGAACGGTCATCCGGCACCCGGAATTCCCGGTGAGGCTGGTCCTACGACATTCCGAGCCTTGATGATTCAGACCCCTTCCGGATGGAAGATCGAGCAACAGACCGCTACGGAGGAAGCATGTCCATGGTCTTGAAGATGCTGGCCATCATCTCGATCGTCGTCGCAAGCGTTGCTTGTGTGAGCACCACTTGGGCGGCGTCCTCGGGTGGAGGTGACGGTGGAAGTACCGCGTCGGGCGGGGACGGAGGCGGCACGGTTACTGTCACAGTCTCGACCGGATCCACATCACCTGGCTCGTCCGGCGTGTCAGGGGGTTCACCAGCTGGCGGTGCGGGAAACTCCGGTCCAACGTGTGTCTACATCCAGGTGCCGCCACAAGAGCAACAATCACTCGGACTTGGAGGTTCAACTCCCGGCGCTTGGTATCAGGTCCGTTGTCCATCGGAGCAGACTGACTACAGCAGCGTAAATCTTGTCTGGATTGCCAACTCCAACGGATCCGCGCCCCCCTCTTTCACCGTGAATCCCCTCACTTTGGCTTCGGAGGCCGAAGATTCAATCCACCTACCAAACCCGATAATCGGGCTCGATCCCCCGGAGTTCAGTGTCGTCCAGTTACCAACGTGGTTGTGGATCGACTCCGCGATTTGGCATCCAGTTGCTGCTTCAGCAAGTACTGACGGGATCACAGCGACGGCCGTTGCCACTCCAGTCAGTGTGGATTGGAGCATGGGTGACGGATCGGTGGTTCAGTGCGTCGGGCCGGGCACACCGTACGATCCCAGCTTCCCACCAGGAACCCAAACCTCGGATTGCACTTATACCTACCTTCAGTCCTCTGCCGGTCAGCCGTCGACCAACGGCGATCCGAACGACGGTGCATTCGACGTAACTGCCACGATCGCGTGGAACGTGACATGGGTAGCGTCGGGCATCGTTGCTGGCGGATCTCTGCCGGAACTGGAGACGAGCTCGTCAGTCCAAGTCCGAGTCGAGCAGGTTGAGTCAATCCAGGCTCACTGATCTGCCCCTTCGCGCAGGAAAAGACATGACCTCCACTATCTCCCGAGATACCACCTCTGAAATTCCCATGTCGCTCGCGGGCATCCGCCTTCGGCCGAAGAACAAGCGGCGTCGACCGCTGTTAGCCATCGCGTCCCTTGCGTTAATAGCTTGCTGCGTCGCCGTGTTCACAAGTCTTTACATGAAGGCAGGTCGTCAAGTCTCAGTCCTTCTAGTTGAACGCGACATTTCGGCGGGTGCGCCAATTTCCCAAGGCGACATCGGCGCCATGAAGGTCTCTATGGCGCAAGGGACCCAGTTCATTCCAGTAAGTGATGCCGATGGAGTTATTGGTAGGAGAGCGGCAGTTCCACTGTTGTCGGGTTCGATCATCGTTCAAGGAGATCTCGCAACGGACTACGCGCCACCCTCTGGAAGCGCATTGGTTGGAGTCGCCGTCAAGCCCGGTCAGTTGCCCGCCGATGGCGTTTATCTCGGCGACACAGTCGACGTTGTGCTGACGGGAGCGCCAGGAGCGCCGATCAACGGAATCTCGAGTTCATTCGGAACGGAATCGACGTCTTCGGCATCATCGACATCGAGCAATATCGATCAGCCTTTGGAAAATTCGACTCCAGGCTCAATTCTTGCCGCCGATGCTTCAGTTATCGACGTGGCTTCTGCGCCTGAGTCTGCGGACTCAGACATGGTGCTCGTTTCGATCCTCGTTCCTTCCACGATCGCCCCTTTGGTCTCGACCGCGTCCGCGGCGAACCAAGCAGCGATTGTCGTAGTGGCTCCGGGATCATGATTCGGATCGCTCTGTGTTCGGCAAAGGGATCGCCCGGAGTGACGACCCTGGCGTGTGCACTCGGCGCGGTGTGGCCGGGGGACCGGACAGTTGTCGTTGCAGAGTGTGACCCCGCAGGTGGAGATCTCGCTGTTCGATTTGGACTGACCAGCCGACTTGGGACGACGAGCCTCTTGCTCTCAAATCGTCACGGTACGAGTGGAACCGAAGATCTCCAGAAGCACGTCCAAGTCCTTGATGGAGGCCTTGGTGTTCTGGCCGGACCAATCAGTGCAGAAGCGGCCAATTCACTTGACTACGAACTAAGGGAGATAGTCGAAGCACTTTCAGAATGTCAGCTTGAAATATTGGCTGATTGCGGGAGGCTCTCATCGACCGCTCAAGGGCAGATCGAACTTATCAAGGCAGCTCATTCCGTACTCCTTGTGTCGAAAGGAGACGTCGCAAGCTTGAGTCATGCAC
>DASPVS010000463.1:0-3891 GCA_035622235.1 Acidimicrobiales bacterium
AAGCCGGCCCGCTACATCGGTGGAGAACTTGGCGCCCGGGTCGCCGAGCACGCCGGCTCCGCCGTGTCCTGGTTGCTGGTCTATCCCGACACCTACGAGATCGGCTTGCCCAACCAGGGGCTCCAGATCCTCTACGAGATCTTGAACGAGCGACCCGACTCCTCGGCCGAGCGCGCGTACGCGCCGTGGACCGACATGGAGGCGTTGATGCGAAAGCACGACGTCCCCTTGTTCTCCCTCGAGGCTCATCGTTCCGCAGCGGACTTCGACATTCTGGCTTTCAACCTTTCGGCCGAGTTGACCTACACGAACGTCTTGAACCTCGTCGACCTCGCCGGCGTCCCGGTTCGGGTCTCGCGTCGGGGTGACGGAGACCCTTTGGTGGTCGCCGGAGGGCACTGTGCCTTCAACGCCGAACCGCTGGCCGACTTCGTCGACGCGTTCGTGCTCGGCGACGGCGAGGAGGTCGTCGGAGAGCTGAACGAGGTCGTCCGAAAATGGCAAGAGGACGGCGCACACGACCGGTTCGCCCTCTTGCGCTCGTTGACTTCTGTCGACGGCGTCTACGTGCCTTGGTGCTACGAGCCGCGTTACGACGGCGCCCGTGTCACTGCGATTACTCCGCGCTTCGACGACGTACCCGAGCGAGTCGAAAAACGAGTCGTCAGTGACCTCGCCGACTGGCCTTACCCGAAACAGCAGTTGGTTCCGCTGATCGAGGTTGTGCACGACCGCCTCAACGTGGAGGTGTTCAGGGGATGCACACGCGGATGTCGGTTCTGCCAGGCGGGGATGATCACTCGTCCAGTCCGTGAGCGTCCGTCCGCACAAGTCGAAGACATGGTTCGTGACGGGCTCGACCGGACTGGGTACGACGAGGTGGCTCTCACGTCACTTTCGACGGCTGACTTCTCGGGCATCGGCGACGTGGTTTCGGCAGTCATAAACGATCCCGAATGCTCGGGCCAGGTATCGGTCAGCTTGCCGAGTCTGCGCGTGGACGCATTCACGGTGGAGCTCGCCTCGGAGATCCAGAAGGTGAGGAGGACCGGGCTCACTTTCGCCCCGGAAGGGGGCACGTGGCGGATCCGAAAAGTCCTCAACAAGCTGATACGCGAAGAGGACCTCTACGTTGCGGTCGACTCCGCCTTCTCGCAGGGATGGAGGAGGATAAAGCTCTACTTTTTGATCGGCGTCCCCACTGAGACGGACGAGGACACGCTCGGAATAGTCGAGCTGGCACGCAACTGCGTGGAGATCGGGAGGCGCTACCACCGCAACGTCACGGTCACGGCATCGGTCGGCGGCTTCGTCCCGAAAGCCCAAACTCCCTTCCAATGGTTCGGACAGAACACGGTCGCGGAGCTCAGGCGCAAGGTCGAGCTTCTCAAAAGAGAGTCCCGTGGAATTCGTGGCTTGTCCCTCCGTTGGCACGATCCGGAAGCAACGGCCGTAGAAGGCCTGCTGAGCAGGGGAGACCGGCGGATCGGTTCCGTGATCGAGAGAGTTTGGCGTGGCGGTGGGACGTTTCAAGAGTGGAGCGAGCATTTCGACCTCGCCCTCTGGAAGGAATCCCTCGCTGAAGACGGGCTCCTCCTCGAGGATCTGACGTCTCGTGCCAGGGAGGAGGACGAGGTGTTCCCGTGGGACCATCTCTCGGCGGGGCTTCACCGTGACTTCCTGTTGCAGGACTGGAAGGACGCCCTTTCGGAGTTCGGCCTCGAGGATTGCAGGTGGACGCCGTGCTACGACTGCGGAGCTTGCACGGGTTACGGCGTCGAGCACGTCGTCGCGTCAGCGTCCGCGCCCGGGGGCGGAAGCCAGGGGACGGGCCAGGACCTGTCGGACGGGGGCGTCATCCCGATTCGTTTCCTGGAGAGAGCAGAAGCTCGCGGGGATGTGCCGGGCGGCGATCTGCCGGGCGGGGACGTGCAAAGTGCTGTGCGGATGGACATGCCCGTGACGGTGCCCGCGGAGACCGTGTCATGAACCTGAGGTTCCGGTTCGTGAAATTGGGGCGGGTTCGCTGGACGAGTCACCGCGACGTCGCACGCATGTGGGAACGCGCTCTTCGTCGCGCACGGATACCCATCGCGTACACAGAAGGTTTTTCACCGAGACCGAAACTGAGCTTCGGTCTCGCGTTGCCAACAGGTTGCGAATCTCTCGCCGAGTACGTCGACGTCGCGTTGGCGTCACCTGTCGAGTTGGCCGGTTTACAAGCGAGGATGACCTTCCTTTTACCAGCCGGGGTCGACGTCACCGCTGTCTCAACGGTGCCTGCAGATTCCGACTCACTCCAGCAGGACGTGACGTCCTGTTCATGGGAGATCGAGGTCCCCACCTCGTCTCCCGACGAACTGCGAAAGGCCGTCGAGCGCGTGCTCGGAGCCGATTCGCTTCCGTTGGAGCGCGAACGCAAGGGTCGCAGAGAGGTCGACGATCTCAGGCCTGCCGTGTTGGCGCTTTCGACAGCCGGAACTGCAGACGGTCGCTCGCTGCTCATCGCTGAGCTTGCGACGCGGCCGCGCGGCGTCCGGCCGGTCGAGCTCGCTCGCTTGATGGGCCTCGAGCTCGGCCTTGCCAAACGAACAATTCAATGGATCGAGCGCGACGGTTCCCGTTCGGAGCCTCTTGCAGCAGACCCGGCGTTCGCCGCCGAAGCCAAGGATCGCGCCTCGTGAGCATTTTCAGAAGGGACCGCTTCAATGTCCGATACGTCTGCCGGGGCGTCGGCGAAAGATCCAGATCGCCCCTCGGCGCCCGACTCCGAGCAGGGGGACCACGGGGACGATTCCCCGCACCTGCGCGACCATTCGCTCGACCAACCCGACGGCAAGCAGCGCCGCCTCGACCATCCGGTGGACGAGAGACTCCCAGTCGAGAACGGGCGGGTCGGTTCGCTAAAACCTGAGGTCGCCCGGGATTCAGCCGTCACCGCGCCGAGGATCGGTGACACGCGTCCGGCACCTCCGCCGGCGCCTTCACAAGCTCCGACGCACGCGCCCAGGATCGGCGACACGCGGCCGGCGCCGCCCGCCCAGACCCCCGCAAGTCAGGCATCTCCGGCCCAGACACCCGTGAGCCAGACGCCAGTGACCGAGGCGCCCTCCAACGGCGGGAACCGGGCACCGGGGAGGTCTCGGTCACCTCGACGCGGGGCTCAGGGCGACGCAGGGCAGGCTTCGTCGGGTGGAGGGGAGTTGGCCGAAGCTCCGGCCGCCGGAGTCGCGGAGTCCTCTCAGGTCGACCAGCCCGGCGGGTCGCGCAGGCGGTCGGGAGGCCGCTCGCGGCGAAGGAGCGGACGCGAGCGTCGCGGGAGGCCGGTTGGCCGATACCTCATGTGTGTGCACGTTCGTCCCCATGCGACTCAGATCGCCGTGCTCGAAGGACGAACGCTCGTCGAGCACGTGGTCTCGCGTGTCTCCGACGACACGACTCAGATAGACGGCAACGTCTACCGCGGCCGGGTGCAGAACGTGCTCCCCGGAATGGAGGCTGCCTTCGTCGACATCGGGACCCCGAAGAACGCGGTCCTTTACCGCGGAGACGTCCGATACGACCGCGACGACGTCGAGGTGTCTTCTGGTCCCGCCCCGAAGATCGAAGAGATGCTCCGGCCCGGTCAGACGATCCTCTGTCAAGTCACGAAGAACCCGATTGGGGCAAAAGGAGCACGACTCACGCAAGAGGTTTCGCTGCCCGGTCGGTTCGTCGTTATGGTTCCGAACTCGACCGCGTTCGGAATTTCCAAGAGGCTGGACGACTCGGAGCGTAGACGTCTGCGTCGCATCGTCGACGACATCCGTCCGCAAGGTCACGGTTTGATCGTGAGGACTGCCGCCGAAGGCGCGAGTCTCGAGGAGCTGGCTCACGATATCGATCGTCTCG
>DASPVS010000464.1:0-2072 GCA_035622235.1 Acidimicrobiales bacterium
TCATGTCGGCCCTCGGCGGAGCCATGCAGCGGGCGACCGAGGAGAAGATCGCAGAACTCGGTGAGCCGCTCGAGCTACCGCGCGACAACACCCGCGCAGCTGGCTAGAGGACGCTGTTCGCTGGCGTGTCGGGACGCACCGTCGTCAGATGAGCGTTCGCCGGGCTGCTCCGTGTGGAGGTTCGGCGCCACGCGATTTCCTCGATCCGGTCTCATCGAACCGAACTGATTCCAGTTGAAGGTCGAGACTTGCGCTCGACCCTCAGCTGGTACCGCTGCGGTCAGCCGTTCGTCCTCTGTTCGTTCTGATACGCCGCCTCGACGATCCTCTGGAACTCCAAGACCGTGAACTGACATGGAACCTGGCACCGTTTGTGACACATGGTGCACCGATACTTCAGTCGCATGCTGGCCGCCACAGACAAGTAGTTGAGCTCATGGGCTTCATATCGACTCGTCACGACGATGGCATCGGCAAGTTCTGCCCGTGCTTGAGCACGAGGCTGGATGCCCCTGTCGAAACCGTGACGACCGGACGGGAAAGCAGAACGCGACGCGAGAAGGCCCTCGGGACGTCGGGATCCACGGGACCTTCTCGCACCGATTGGATGTCGATCCCCCATCCCCTTAGTTCTCTACGGAAACCCGCACAGTGCGCTCCAGGTTGCTGATCCCACAGCCCGGTAGGCAGCGCTACGAACCGAGTTCGTACCGTTCGAACCGGGGCCGCCGATAAGGACCGCCCAAAACCCTTGCTGCTTTCGGTGCACACTCGACCACCCTGAGCAGGGAATCCTTCTGCACGCAGGTCACGGTGAAGGTTCGTGACATCACGTCGGTCCCCGTCCGTGGTCGACGCTTGCACTCTGGCTCCGGCACGACGATGCTACCGAGAACGTTCACGTCCGTTTCGCCCCTGTCAACGGGGCAATCGGCGGCGGCGGGCTGTTTCATTCGCACTCGATGAGAGAGGTAGGACATGAACAGGCAAGGGCAAAAAAGGCGGGCGCTTCGCTCGGTCATCGGGATACTGGCGTTGTCGGCCTCAGCAGGGGTCGGAGTCATCGGACTCTCGACATCTGTGAGTTCGGCCGCCACTCCGCTCCGCCTCGCGGCCAACGGCCACAAAGCGACCGGTGCGACTCACAACTGGCACAACACGCTGGCACACAACACCAATGGATGGTGCCCAGTCACGAATCCACCAAATGCGCCCTGTAACGGCGAGCCGAACAACTACGGGACCATTGGCATCTATTCACCGTCGGACGAGGATGCCTCGTGGGGCGGGTACGCGTCGGGCGTCACGTTGACCGGTCAGAAAATGTACGCACGCACCACTGGTGGCCAGGATGGTGGGGTCCCATCCCCAACAGGGTGCACCATGCCAGATGATGAGAGTTGTTCTGGGCCCTTCACTCTCTGGGGACCGAAAAATCAGGGCAACGACACGGTCTTCCCCAGCAGCGGGTTCACGACGACGATCAAGATGTACGTCGATGCGGGTTGGGGGGAAGCCAACACCGGCAACGTGGTCGACTGGGACACAGGCCTGGAGACCAGCGCGGGAGACTACGAAGAGGACTTCGTCATCGACCTGTGCTCGACGTCCAGCGGCTGGGAAGTCAGCTGGGAGAACGGTTCCGGTGGCTGCGGCGCCTCCCCGGGAACACCTGATCCTGAATACCTGACCACGAGCGGTTGGTACACCTTCCAAATGGATTTCACCAACAATGCCGGAACGATCGACGTCGCCTATAGCGTCCTGTCCAACGGGACGACAGGGCAAGACAACCCCGGTACCCAGGTGTGGTCCGCCACGGAGGACTCCGGACTCGCGACGACGGCATCGGGGGGGCCCCTGTACGGCTGGTTGCCGACCGAGGACGTGAGTGGACTCCCACTCGCCCAGATCGCTCTGGCCCTCAACTGACCGCCCCTCTCGGGTCGCTCCCACAGACATGAAGCTGGGCTGGGATCCCCAGCCAACGTGACGAGGCAACCAGTCCGTCTCACCGACTCCCGGCGAGGCGGACTGGTTGTCACAACGGATCTGTTGTGACGCGTGGCGGC
>DASPVS010000465.1:0-5138 GCA_035622235.1 Acidimicrobiales bacterium
GCCGGAATTGTCAGCGAAGAGGTAGCTGTAACTTTGGCTCCCAGCGGTGACGTGCCTGTTGCGGTTCCGGTGTTGCTGATGGATCCCCGGTCCACGTCTGCTTGGGTTGTTTTATAGGTGGCAGTACAGGTCTCGGATGCACCTGGAGCCAAAGTTGTCGAGGGACAACTGACCGCAGAGAGCCCGGCCATCGGGTCCGTCACTCCTACCGACGTCAGCGTCTGCGACGTGCTGGTGTTCGTGACCAGATAGCTGTATGTGATCGCGACATTCGGTGCTGAATATGTTGTGATGCTGGCACTTTTGACTAGCGAGATGGCTGGTGTCGTGCATGTTTGGACGCTGGACACATTGTTATCGGGATTTGTCTCGTTCGCAGTCACGGTAGCTGTATTGGTGAAGCAAGTCCCATTTGTCGAAGGAGCAGTACCGGTCAAGGTGATGGTGAAGCTGCTGCCGTTGTTGAGCGCTCCTTCCGAACAAAGCACGTTGTTGCCGGACACGGCACACCCGGGTGTTGGCGATGCGACGTTGGTGACTCCGGTTGGAACGGTATCGCTGACCGAATATCCGGAGCTGTTACCTGGACCGTTGTTGGTAACGGTGATAGTCCACGTGATTGTGCCGCTGGGACTCACAACTGAAGGCCCTGTTTTCACGATGCTCAGGTCCGTCGGCTCTGGGGCGATACACGCGGCACCGTCGTTGCTCTGTCCAGCTACCGGGCCTGTGTAGTGAGAGACGACAGAGAACGTGGGAGTGGAGCTCGATGGGTTGGTGATGGCGATCTGGTAGATATCGCCGGTGCTGTTGTTGCTAATTCCGAGATTCCCGTTGCTGAACGTCCACGCAGCTCCGAAGTTCCCGCTCTTGATCGAGGATGGTGCTGTGAAGGTGGCTTCTGCACCACTGGTGATGTCGAGTCGATAGATGGTGGTACCGGAGACGCCCCACATGTAGCCACCGGACCACGAAAAGTCGATCGGCTGCCATGCGAGGGTCAGGGGCAGTGTCTTTATCACCGTTGGCGGAGTGGAGTTGACGTTGATCTCGTACGCGGCAGTCGATCCGTTCCCTCCGGTGACCCAGAAGTTGCCCGAGGGATCGAATGCTCCATTCGCCGGAGTGTTCGCCGCCGTCGGGAATCCTGTGACTGCGCCGAGAGAGGTCACGTTGCCGTTACTGTCGATCTCGAGCAGATTGTTACCGCCCAGAACCATCGCGTAGAGGTAATTGTTGTTGGGGTCGAATCCAAGGGCGTTGTAGGTCGCCGAATACTTCGGACCAAGCGTGTTGTAAGTGACCGAACCTGAGCCCGCAACGGAGTAGTAGAGCTGAGTCTGGGGGCTCCCTTGGGAGAGGAAACTTGTAGGAGTTAGGCAGTCGAAAGGGGGCCCCAGGGCTAGGGGAGCAGCGCTTGGGGCCTGGGGATCTGATCCACCCGATGCGGTCGTGGTTGTCGTGCTCACCGAGGGGGCTTCGGCCTCTTGGCTAGGGTCTGTTGTTGTAGTCGAGGCTGTGGTTGAGGCAGCGGCCTTTGGTGCGGTCGTCGAAGTCGTAGAAGTGGTCGTCGTTACGGCCGGCTGCGTAGAGCCCTGCGTGGATGGAGGTGAGTCAGCTCCACTCGCGGCGACAGCTACGAACGTGGTTGCGGTCGCGGCTGCCACTAGGGTCATGCACCCGGAGAAGTACTTGAGTGCCCGCCGGATCCTCGGGTGCGGCGCCACTCCGGTTCTCATGGGAGTCGCAGGTCAGGACTTGTCGTCGACAGAACTAGCAACCGGACACCACCAATCGCGACAAGGCGAACCTACCCAGTAACCAACCCCACGAGCAACTGTGGCCTCCGCGTTGATCCGCGTTGATCGGCCCTTCAATGGAACAAGGAGGCAAGTTCCTTTAACTTTCTAAGCCGAAGGCTGCCGTTGTGCGTCACCTGTGACTACGTTGTTGGTTCGTTGACATTCCGGGAGCTTCTTGATGTTCCAGCAGGTTCTAGAGCTTCAGTTTGGTCGAGGCCTGCAGGCTCTTGCTCGCAAGTTGCATCGGCTCGTCAGCCAGCGACTAAGACGCATCCTCTAGAGAGGACCATGACGACCTATCGATACGAGCTCACAGCGCGATGGACCGGCAACCTGGGTGAGGGGACGTCCGCATATCACGCCTATGGCAGGAACTTCGAGATAATCGGGAACGGAAAGCCCGTACTTCTCGGTTCCGCGGACTCGAGCTTCAGAGGGGATAGCTCAAAGTACAATCCCGAGGAGCTGCTCTTGGCGGCTCTAAGTGGGTGCCATCTGCTCTGGTACCTGAATCTCTGTGCGGATGCCGGTGTTGTGGTCATCAGTTACGAAGATCATCCGCGAGGAACGATGATCCTGGGGAAAGACGGCAGAGGCGCTTTTTCCGAGGCGCTGTTGTGCCCCAAGGTCTGCGTCAAGAGCGAAGATATGAAACCGTTGGCGGCCGACTTACACGAGAAGGCGAACGAACTGTGCTTCATCGCCCGCTCTGTGAACTTTCCCGTCAGGCACGATTCGAAGATCGTAAGCAAGGCTGATTGGGACTCCTGAGGTCTTTCCCTTTTCCCTCGCGCACATCAAATCCGCCGGTAGTGCAGGAACAAGTAATCGTCGTCTTCGAGCACGTGGGCGAGGCTCAGCTTTATGGGATCCGATAGAACCGCCCGTCCGAGCAAGCGTGAAGATCCTTCACCAACCAGCATCGGAGCTAGCGTCAAGCACAGCTCGTCCAATAAATCGGCTGCAGCTAAGCGGCCGTTGAAACTCGGCCCTCCTTCTACGAGGACGTTCTCGAAGGTGCGATCGCCGAGGGCGATGATCGCTCTTACAGGGTCGACCTCCTCGTCCCCTGCTATCACGACATCAGCGACAGCCGCTGCCTCTTCCCGATTGGCGGCCGGCGCACTGGAGGCTGTGACCACGATCGGTCTGGCCTCGGCCTTGGTGAAGAAGGGAGACTCCCAATCGAGCACGCAGGACCGGGTGATCACCGCTATTGGCGGAACGGCGCTTAGACCTGCGGTCTCTCGTCGGCCTCTTGCCCCTTCGTCCAATCGAGCTGGACCGTATTTCTCAGTTCTTACGGTCCCTGCACCGACGAGTATCACGTCAGCGAGCGACCGAAGGGCAAAGAAGATGGCCTTGTCCGCAGCGCTTCCGAGCGGTCCGGATTTACCTCCAGACGTGGTCGCTCCGTCGACACTGGTGATCATGTTGAGTCGGACTGATGGACGCCCGTCGTCGTTCCTTATCGGCCGACCATAAGTGGCAATTGGGTCGATGCTCTCTAAGAACTGCGGAATTAACTGACGCACGTGCAGCTACTCCTCATCTGCCAGCACGGACAGTTCTGCCTTCAGACGACCCTGCAAGGATCACCTGCCGCAGGTTGGCACATCCAAGGGTGCCGTGCGAGGGCCACGTCGTTACGGCGAACGATGATTCCGAGGTCCTCGTTTTGGAAATGCACGATGAGACACTGTTGCCGGGATAACAGGGGATACCTCAGCGCTTTGAGTCGGGCCGATAACCAAGCATTTTGAGGATACAGCTGACCAGTTTGCCCGGGCGGCGCGCAGCCAATTCGCGTCGAGCCGCGGCTTCGTTCCGCTTTGTCATCGGTCCTCCCAGACGCCAAGTCCACCGCAAACCACCGGAGGGTCGCTTCAGATAATCGGGAACAGGTGGTAGGGGTCGATAAGGCTTGCGACGCCGATGGCGACGGGCGGCCATGAGCTAATCCTTTCACTTCACCCGCGGAAACAGCACACATGTGCCGCGTCCTAGGGTCCTCATCTTGCAGGTCGATCGAGACCTGTCATGGTACGAAGTTGAGCTGTTGTGTTGTCGTAAGGGAAGGGTTCGATCGCCTCGGGGCGCGCAACGCCTTGCAGATGGGGTACCAGCGGCGCGCCACTTTCGCACATGTTTGCGTGTTCGAAGACTTCGAGCATGTGGTAACACGGTGCGCTGAGCAGGCGCTCGAGGGTTAGCTTCAGCGAGGTATGTGCCCGTCCGGCCCAGACCCGTTCCAACGACTCGAAGCGCCATGCAGGCAGGCTAGACGGAGAATCTCGGGCCATGAGGACCTCAGAGGAAATCTATCTGTGAAACCGACCGAACCAATTCGTGGCAATCAAGAGCTTTGGGACGAGCTGGCACCGATCCATCTTGCGTCGAAGTTCTATGACGTTGAGGGATTTCGATCAGGCAACCTGTCCCTTCGCCGCGTGGAGTTGGATGAAGTCGGGGAGGTGCGTGACAAGAGGCTTCTCCATTTGCAATGCCATTTCGGACTTGACACCCTGTCCTGGGCCCGCCTTGGAGCTCACGTTACAGGGATTGATCTATCGCCGAAGTCCATCGATATCGCGAGGAACATCGCGAGCGACCTCGACATCCCGGCCAGGTTCATCCAGGCAAACCTTTACGACCTTCCCCGACAGCTCGACGAGGCATTCGACGTGGTCTTCTGCTCTTACGGATCCATACAGTGGTTGCCGGACTTGGAGAAGTGGGCCCAGCTCGTTCGCCGTTACACCGCGGACGCAGGTCTTTTCTACATGGTCGAGTTCCACCCGGTCATACAAGCCTTCGCTGATACTGCAATCCCACAGCTCGCGGAGTCGTATTTCTACGAAGACGAACCTGTCGAATGGCGTGAGCGCGGCACGTACGCCGAGCCCGGCGCCCATGTCCAGGGGCGCAGTTATCAGTGGCATCATCCAATCGGGGACGTTGTCACCGCTCTGGTGAATGCCGGCCTCGAGATCGAGTTTGTTCGCGAACATGCGTCGTGCCCGGAGCAGCTCCGAACGTGGATGGTTCAGGACGAGTCGGGATGGTGGCGTGCACCTCATAACGCTCTCCCGCTGCTCTTTTCGATCAGGGCTACCACGCGCGCCTCTGCGTGAAGTCCTGGAGCACTTCGCAGATCGGTCAAGTCAAGGCTCCGACCAATTGCCTCCGCTTCGCGAGACGGACAACGCCACGACCGCCACGATGGATGTGGCGATCACCGCGAATGCGATGGTGAGCGCGTCCGCCACTTCTATTAGCGCGAAACTCCCGACCAGCGCTCCGAGGAACATTGTGGCAATCGCAAGCCCGCGACGG
>DASPVS010000466.1:0-3266 GCA_035622235.1 Acidimicrobiales bacterium
GGTTGCCGGTCCGGTTGTCGGTGATGGTGATGCTCTCTGCCACGACCCTCGGACCCTCCTCTTAAGTTCACATCCAAGGTTGATCCTACGTCGCCCTCCAGCCCAAAGCGTCATCTGGCCCGCCGTTCGACCCCGGTTGGCGTGGCGGGGACGGCGACGCACGCCGATTCATGTGGGGGTCGTCCGATTACGTCGTTGTGGCACGACGGTCTGTATGAGCAGCGCTGAGGACGAACCGGCGATCTGTGAGTTCCCCGAGTACGCGGCCGTCATGTCGTGGTAGCCCGCGGTCGGGTACGTGACAGTGCACGTGGCGCTCGCGTTCGAGACTCGCAGCGCGGTGCAGCCCGGCACCGCTTCACTCCCGTCGGAGAAGGTCATGATGCCCGTCGGCGTGACCGACGCACCGGCGGCCGTGACCGTGGCCGTATAGGTCACCCGATCAGAAGCCGTGGACGGATTCAACGAAGACGTGATGCTCACAGAGGAGGCGACCTGCGCGATCACCAACGGGAGCTGCAAGTTGTCGCCCGCGCCGGGAGCGGAAGGCGACGAGACGGAGACGTCGATGCTGTAGACGTTCCCGGGCACCACGACGAGCGGAGGAGGATTGGCCGCGAACGTCGCACCCGCAGCCAACGACACGGTCTGGCTCTCGACAGAAGAAGGACGCCCGGGGGCGTGCGGTTGCAGTGGAGTCCCCTCCGATATCGCGCTCACTCGGACTACGGCGTTGGGCTCGTCGACGCTCCCGACGTTGGCGACGACGACTTGGACGCTCAACGAGCTCGTCGGTGGGATCACGCCGTCGCCGTTGCTGACGGCCACCGAAGCCGGTTGGGTGGTCACCGAGTTGGCGGGGATCGTGAGCTGGTGGACGACAGCCAGCGAAGGCGACTGCGTCAAGGCGGTGACGAATCCGGCAACAGAACCAGGGGCCCAGAGGCTCGAGTCGGGAACCCAGATCGACGCAGGGATCCTCGCTGACCCCGGTGAAGACGCGAGTGCCCTCCTGCACTGGCGCCATTCGGAGTCGGAGATCTCCAGTGCTCGTCCGACCCCGGACAATGCGGAGTCCACCGCGGCTGGGGACTCGGCGCGGCGACCCGCGCGACCGCCGAGCAATCCTTCGATCGATTCGCGCAAGTTGGACGCGGCCGTGGCGCGATGATCCAATGCCGATTCGCATTTGTCGGCCGAGGTGCTCGACGGTGACGGCGGAACGAGCCCTGCGAGATTGTCCGCACCCTCCTCTGCGCCCGAGCTGACGGAGTCGAGTTCCCCGAAGAGCGTCGAACGGTCGTAAGTCGCTCCTTTGGTGAGCACCTGTCGCACAGTCGCGCCGATCGAGCTCGAGCGCTCCGCGATCGGAACGACCAACGCTGCATAGCTCCTATCCACCGCCCGTCGGTAGGGACCAGACGCAGCCTTCACCTGAGCGGCGGTGCCGACGGCGAAAAGGGCGACCAGAGTCGCGGCGAGGCCGGCGAAGACCACCCACCACAGATTGCGCCTGCTCGAACCCCGACCGATCGGTCGGCGCCTGCCTCTGTCACGTGGCACCGACCGACACTACAGGGACCCGCACGGGCTCCCGCAGTGGCAGTCGGTTCAGCTAGCGGCTACCGCTCCGGCCGTCGTCCGAAGGGTGCTATGGGTCCTTCGCCAGTCCACAGTCGGGGCGATCGCGTTCAAATCGACGCGGTCCCGATATCGTTCGACGACCGCGATCAGAGACCTGATCGTCGACGCGTCCAAGAGGTGAGGTACGAGCCCGAGATCCAGAAGCTTCGTGTGGGCCGCCCTGTAGTAGTGCTCCTGCTTCTCGACTCTGGGCGGATCCAAGTGGTCGATGCGGACGGCTCCCGGGTACGCGTCGGACACGGCGTCGGCGAGTTGCTGCACAGAGAACGACTCTGTGAACTGGTTGAAGACTCTGTACTCGCCCTCCTCCGCGGGGTTCGTGACCGCAAGCTCCACACAGGCGACGGTGTCGCGGATGTCGAGCATTCCCCTCGTCTGACCACCCCTGCCGTACACGGTGAGGGGATGGCCGACGACCGCCTGGACACAGAACCTGTTGAGCACCGTTCCGAAAACGCCGTCGTAGTCGAAACGCGTCGCAAGGTCAGGGTCGAGAGACGTCTCATCGGTCACCTGCCCGTAGACGATCCCCTGGTTCAAGTCCGTCGCACGCAGCCCCCAGATCCGACAGGCGAACATGATGTTGTGGCTGTCGTGGACCTTCGACAAGTGGTAGAAGGAGCCGGGCTGCTTCGGATACGGCAGAAGGTCTGTCCGACCCTTGTGTGTTATCTCGATGAAGCCTTCCTCGATGTCGATGTCCGGGGTGCCGTACTCGCCCATGGTCCCGAGCTTCACCAAGTGGATCGTCGGATCGATCTCGGCGATCGCGTAGAGCAGGTTGAGCGTTCCGACCACATTGTTCACCTGGGTGTAAACGGCGTGCTTGCGGTCGATCATCGAGTAAGGCGCAGAACGCTGCTCAGCGAAATGCACGACTGCGTCGGGAGCGAATTGGCGAACTGACTCGTAGACGAAGTCCGCATCGGTGAGGTCGCCCACGAGAGGCTCGATCGTGAGCCCCGAGACCTGCTCCCAAGTTCTCACCCTCTGCTGGAGATGGGCCACGGGGACAAGACTGTTGACGCCCATCTCGAAGTCGTATTGACGACGTGCGAAGTTGTCCACGACGCCGACGTCGTGCCCACGGCGCGAAAGATGTAGTGCCGTAGGCCATCCGAGATATCCGTCACCCCCCAGAACGAGGATCCTCAATTTCGTTCGACCTCCTGCTCTGCTTGGTCGGGAGCTGTCCCGGCGGTTCAGCCACTCCGGAGCTTCGGCCCCAGAAAAACTACGTGGCCTGGGTTTCCATTGCCAGGATGCTCTACGAACCTGGGAGGACACTGGGAAAGATCAGGGAACGGCCTGGGAAGGTGTGAGGGGATGGTGATGTAAATGGTAGGTAAATGGTGAGGTAGACGGTGAGGTAGATGGCGATGTAGATGGCGATGTGCTTGGCGATGTAACCGAACCGTGTTTGCGTAGGGTGTCCGGATGCTCACTTTCCTCCAGGCGATCGTCGTCGGGTTGCTCCAGGGCGTGAGCGAGCTGTTCCCCGTGTCCAGCTTGGGGCACTCGGTTTTGATACCGGCGTGGCTTGGGTGGCACAACCTCGTGGGGGCCGAGTCGAGCGAGTCGTTCTTCCTCGCTTTCTTGGTGGGACTGCACGTGGCGACGGC
>DASPVS010000467.1:0-3270 GCA_035622235.1 Acidimicrobiales bacterium
TTCATTCCAATGACCAGCTTGTCCGAGAGCTGCATGCATGTCGCACCTATAGAGCAGCGCGCTGGAGCCAGCGGTGCAAGATTCCAGAACGGGGACACCCTCTTTGCGCGCATCACTCCGTGCCTGGAGAATGGCAAGACAGCGTACATCCAGTGCCTCGATCAAGGAGAAGTGGCGAGCGGTTCAACTGAGTTCATTGTCCTTCGGTCAAAGCAACTGTGCCCTGAGTATACGTATCTCCTGGCGCGCAGCGAGCCATTCCGAGCACATGCGATACAGAGCATGTCCGGCGCGTCGGGCCGCCAGCGCGTCAGAGAATCTTGCTTCAACAGCTTCCTATTGCCGGTTCCGCCTGACACCCTTCTTCGATCGTTCGCCGCTCAAGTTCGTCCAATCTTCGAGCTCTCGTACGCCCTGTTCATCACCAATTCGATCCTTCGATCAACACGTGATCTCCTCTTGCCTCGCCTCTTTTCCGGTGAAGTCGACGTCGCTGATTTGGACATCGTGGTACCCGAGGTGGCTGCATGAACCCGCCACCTGGTCAGTACAGCGAAGACCAGCTTGTCGAACAGCCAGCTATCGAGCTGTTCGATGAACTCGGCTGGGATCACATCAACGCCTATTATGAGACGCTTGGCCCAGACGGAACCCTAGGCCGCGATAACAAGTCTGAGGTGTTCCTAGTCCGCCGCTTGCGCGCTGCGCTCGAGCACCTCAATCCCGACATTCCCAGCGGAGCGGTTGATCAGGCTGTCGAGGAGATCACGAGGCCGCGGACGGCAATGCATTATGCCCGTGCCAACCAGCAAATCCACACGCTGCTGCGAGACCGTGTGGAGGTGTCGGTCCGACAGCCAGACGGGACGACACTGCCGGAGCGGCTCAATGTCATCGACTGGGAACATCCGGAGAATAACGATTTCCTTCTCGTGTCCCAACTCTGGGTTCACTCGGACCTGTACCGGCGGCGCGCCGACCTAGTCGGTTTCGTCAACGGCATCCCTCTGGTTTTCATCGAGGTGAAGGCATCCCACAAGAGACTGAAAGACGCCTACGACGACAATCTCACCGACTACCGGGACACGATCCCGCACCTGTTCATCCCTAACGGGTTTATCGTCCTGTCCAATGGCGCGGAGACCATGGTCGGGACCATCACCTCCGGCTGGGAGTTCTTCACGGAGTGGAAGAAGATCAATTCCGAGGGAGAAGAAGGCAAGGTCTCCCTCGAGACCGTCATCCGCGGCATGTGCACCAAGGAACGGCTGCTCGACCTGATCGAGAACTTCGTGGCGTTCCAGGACCGGCCCGGTGGGTTCATCAAGATCCTCGCCCGGAACCACCAGTACCTCGGTGTCAACAACGCCATCACCAGGATGGAGGAACTGCGGAACGCCCCGCCGGGAGAGCGGGGCAAGCTCGGGGTCTTCTGGCATACCCAAGGCTCGGGCAAGACGATGTCGATGTTGTTCTTCTCTCAGAAGGTGCTCCGTACTATGCCAGGGAACTGGTCTTTCGTGATCGTGACAGATCGCGACGACCTGGATGAGCAGGCGCACAAGGAGTTCCTCTGGGCAGGTGTCGTTACCGAGGAACATGTCAGGGCAACGAGGTCGGCCCACCTCAGGCGGCTTCTCAGTGAGCATCACCGGTATGTCTTCACGCTGATCCAGAAGTTCCGAACCGAGCGGGGCGAGACGCATCCTGTTGTCTCCGAGCGTGACGACGTGATCGTTATCACCGACGAGGCTCATCGCACCCAGTACGACGTCCTAGCCCTCAACATGCGCAATGCCCTGCCGAACTCCGGGTTCATCGGCTTTACGGGTACCCCGCTGATCGCCGGCGAAGAACGCACGAAGGAAGTCTTCGGCGACTACGTCTCCATCTACAGCTTTGCAGCCTCCACCGCGGACCACGCCACCGTCCCGCTGTACTACGAGAACCGGATCCCACAGCTCCAGATCGCCAACCCGACTTTTGGTGATGACCTGATGGCCATCGTGGAGGAAGCCGACCTCGACGAGGGCCAAGAACGACAGCTCGCCCGGGCCCTAGGACAGCAGTATGAGCTCATCACCCGTGATGACCGGCTGGAGACCGTTGCGAAGGACATCGTGGACCACTTCCTGGGCCGCGGGTTCCCGGGCAAAGCTCTGGTCGTATCCATCGACAAGGTCACCACCGTCCGGACGTTCGACAAGGTGCAGCGCATGTGGGCGCAGCGGCTCGCGCAGAACGAGCAGGCGCTTGCCAGAGGCGTTCTCACGCCGGAACAGGCGGATCTTGCAGAGCAGGAGATCAGCTTCATGCGGACCACCGACATGGCCGTGGTCATCTCGCCTTCACAGAACGAGGTCGCCGAGATGGCCAAGCGCGGCCTCGACATCAAGCTCCACCGCAAGCGGATGGCCGAGGAAAAGCTGGAAGACAAGTTTAAGGACGCTCAGGATCCATTCCGCATCGCGTTCGTGTGCGCGATGTGGACTACAGGATTCGACGTGCCATCACTCTCGACCGTCTACCTGGACAAGCCGCTGCGCAACCACACACTGATGCAGACGATCACCCGGGCTAACCGTGTGTTCCCCGAGAAGAACAACGGCCTGATCGTCGCCTACGTCGACGTTTTCCGTAACCTCCAGAGGGCACTGGCGATCTACGCGGTCGGGGTCAAGCCAGGCGAGGTGCCAGTTGAAGAGAAAGGCGCGCTCGTCGATGCCGCGCGGACTGCCGCGAACGACCTGCGAGCGTTCTGCACCGAACGAGACGTGGACCTCGGCGCACTCGGGCGCCTAAGAGGCTTTGAGCTCGTCGCGGCCGGTAAGCAGACAGTCGAGATGCTGATGGCCGACGATGACGAGAAGGCCGCTTTCCTGTCGCGTTGCGCGCTGCTGGACCGGCTCTACAAAGCCATCCTGCCCGACAAGCGCGCCAACGAGTTCAGCCGCATTAGAGCGGTAGCCAAATTCCTGGCCGACGCCATCGGTGCCTACACCGAACGCCCCGATGTATCAGGGGTCTTGGGCAGGATCGAGCAACTTCTAGATGAGTCGGTCGCAGCCCAGGAGTACGTCATTCCCCCCAGCGATGCCGAGGCACTGTTCGATCTCGCCGGCGTTGACTGGAAGGGGCTTGAAGAAGCCTTCAAGCAAGGACGGCCGCGCACGGCCGCGCAACGGCTGAGGTCGCTGCTGTCGGCGCGCCTCACAGCCCTCGTACGTCTCAATCCGTCCCGTGTCGACCTCGTAGAGCGGTTCGAGAAGA
>DASPVS010000468.1:0-2916 GCA_035622235.1 Acidimicrobiales bacterium
GGCTCGGCGTGACAGAAAAGGATGTCTACGACCTTCTCGGTTTTCGACCCGCACCGCAAGACCTCGACTCGGACACTGCCGCTCTGTGCGATCTGAGCTTCACCGATGCAGCAAAGGCCGCATTCAGGGTTGCTCTCAAGACGGCACTCGCATTCGGACACAACTACATCGGCACCGAACACCTTTTGATCGGTGTGCTCTCCGGAGAGGACGAAGCCATCGGGGCTGTCAAGACACTCGGTCTGACTCCTGATCTCATGAAGAGCGCCCTCGCCGTCGAGTTGGCTCAGTACAAGCTCGACAGGCAGCGCCACGTCGGCTGAGGGATGGCGAAGCGAGCCGGGAACGGGCTAGATCGTCGCTGCATTTGCTCAGTCGAGTTAAATGAGTTCTCGCCCCGGAGTCTCTTCACCCGTCGGCCTGTCGTGCTCGTACGTGACATACGACTTGTCGGCGCAAGCGGCGTGGTGTTCGGCAAGCTCCGCGTAGCTGCCGACCGTTCCCGTGACCTGAAAAATCTTGTCGAGCGAGCCGTTTCGCCAGTCGACCGTATCGCCAACCGCCTTGTGCACGTCGATCTGGCGGACGCCAGGAAGGTCACCTAACGCGGAGAGGCCAGAGATCGTCAGAACCTTTGTGGCCGACATCGGCGGTTCGTAGTAATAGCGATACGCGATTCTCTCGCACGGAACGGGCCCTTCAACCACGATGCGCTCTCCGAGGGAGAGCCTCATGCCGAGTTCTAATAGCGGGATCCCCGAAGCGAGCTTCACAACCGTCGGCGTAAGTCCGGTGGGGCGCCCATTGATCTCGATGATCTTGGGGCCCTGCGGAGTGAGCTTTATCTCCGTGCGGTAGAAGCCGAAGTCCGACCCCAGCGCCTTGATCGCCTCTGTCGCCAGCTCGAACAACTCGCGCGTCGTGGACGGTGGGACGTCGGCCGGGAAAAACCCTCCGGTCGACCGAAACGGCGGCATCATCCGGAACAATCCGGTGATACCCAGATGGCTGTAAACACCTTCACACGCAATCGTTTCGATGCTTATGCGATCTGCGTACGGCTCATCTAGGGGAAGGTCCTCCATCCGCTCTTCGAGGATCATCCGACCTGGATGGTCGATGTCCCCTAGTAGTCGCGCGAGCTGTGGCGAACTTTCGACAAGATGGATGCCCTGGCACGCGGTACCGTTTCTGGGCTTCAGAAGGGCGGGAAAACTCACCTCTGCGCAAAGCCGGTCGACCTCTGCCTGGTCTACCGTCTCCATTACTTCACTGAATTTCGGCACCGGTACGCCCGCGGCTTTGTGGGCCTCGCGTTGAAGCAGCTTGTCGTTGAGCCGGGCAACGGTCTGGATCGGTGTGGTCGGCAACCCGAGGGCTGAAGCCAGCCAGGCCTGAAGGTGCAGATCCGGGTCCCAATAGCACGTGATCCCGTCGGGACGCTCCGCGTGGACGAGTTGAATGAGCTCCTCCGGCGTGTGCCCTTCGCTGTTGACGACCGTACCTACTTTCTGCAGCACGCGGGTGCTGATGCCGAAGTCGGACTCGTTGAGAATCCAGAGGATCCGACAGACGTCGGAGGCCGCTTCGGCGATCTCCATCCATGGCCTCGAGCGGGGGCTGTACACGACCCCCAACAGCGGTTTCTTTTCCCCCACCTCAGCAAATCCAATCTCTCTGTGCTAGCGCGACCCGGCGATCGCGTCTGTGAGCACAAAACCCGCAATGCTACTCCTCAGTTCTGTCGCGAAAGATCCAACCCTCAGTTGCGTCGCGCAAGATAGAGCACGGCGGCCTCGACCCGGTTCACGACTCCTTCAAAGTCGTTGTCGATGATCTCTTCGAACCGTGCGTCCCGCTCTCGTGTGTGAAAACCCGGATATGTTCGAGTGAGGCCGACGAAGGTTTTGGCATCGAGATTTCTCTCGAACTGGCGCCGTCGGACTGCGAACTCGCCAAAGCGATCGTCTGCCTTGACCGGCTCGAGCGAAGCCAGCATGTGATCGACGCTCTTCGGCCAGGGCGCGCCAGTCACCTCAGCCAGGCGATCTTCGAAATCGCCTTGGCCCCACGAGACGATTTCGGTCCAGGCCACGGCGAGCGCGCCCCCCGAAGAGAGCAACGCTGCTGCGAGGTCAAGGCCTTTAACGGGTTCGACCCAGTGCCAAGCGCTGAAGGCGACAATGGCGTCCACCGAACCTTGTCCGGACCAGTCTTCGAATCGGCCCCCTACGAATTCGGCGCGGTCGCCGAGCTTGTCCTGCGCCAACTCCCTCATGCCGTCGGAAGGTTCGATGGCGACGACTTGCAACCCGCGTTCCACCAGCGCCGCAGTGCCGATCCCGGTCCCCGCCCCGATCTCTACCGCTTCCGCCCCCGGACCAAGACCCCCCAAGTCAACTATGTCGTCGATGATCTCGTCCGGGTATCGGGGCCGGTAGCGGTCATACGCGAGGGCGGACTCGTCGAACTCCTTCGATCGGCGCGCCGCCAACTTCCAAATTTCCGACACACGGCCAGTGTCGCACAGGGCCAATTCTTAAGAGCGCGCAGGGCTCTCCCTCAACCCAACTCCGGGTGGGCGAAGCTGGGAGAGCCCGAACCGGACTCAGTTGTGAATTGCCAGGCTGGGGCGAAATCCGCAAGGCGGCCCGGCGGCCTGATGACCTCGACCGGAGCTCGGGCGCCAGGCAAAAGGACTCGGTAAGCGTCGACGTCGACAGGACGCGGGGACTGTGCCGTCGCCAGCCCGGCTTGGGTCAACCATCGGGCTGTCTGTGCCAGTGAGAGCTGCGCCGAGCACGGTTTTCCGTCCCTGTATGCCGACGCCAACGCCAAGAAGCCGGCCGCTGCGGCCAAATAGCCAGTCGCATGGTCGAGCACCTGCGCCGGGAGCCAACCTGGACGCCCGTCGGA
>DASPVS010000469.1:0-16856 GCA_035622235.1 Acidimicrobiales bacterium
AGGTCCCTGTGAAGCGCATCCTTGCCGGGGCGCGACCCGACGACGTCGCGAGCAGAGATTCGTTGGTCGACCCTGGTGCCCTCGACGCGTATGAAGAGCTCTCACGACGAGGGTCACCATCTGCACGCTGACCGACGAGGATCAGCTGGCGATGGGCCCGCTCTCCTCGACACGTGGGCGACGGCGCCGCCGAGTAAGCCGTTGCCGGCGCTCAGAGACTTCAGGTTCGTCGGTGATCATCGCCTCGGCACGTATCGCATCCGTGCAGCTGTTGCAGAGATAAGAACCGTCGACGAGGCGCGTGAGCTCGCGTTGGTGACAACGCGCGCACAGGTGGTCGAAATAGAGCATCGACTCTGCCGAGAGAGGACCCGTGGACGCCACGATCTCGGTGAGCTGTCTTTGCGCTGCGTCTACCAACCTCCACGAGCCCGCCGCCGATTCATCCCGCTCGACCAACCCCCACGAAACCAGGTCTCGCAACAAGGGGTCGAATGTCTCGATTGGGTACCTGCTTGGTCCGTCCACTTCGGTCACTCTCCTTCGGGCCGTCAGTCTCCCGGGAGGCTGTTTCCGCACTTTCCGCACATTCCGCATATTCCCAACACTTCGCGCCACTGAATTCTGCCAAGTTCCTGGTCCGGGAGGGCATCGCCCCGGAAAGTGGGGACCCCGCAGCTTCGACCGCCCATCGTCCCCGGCTACATTCGCCGAGGTGAGCACCGATACCGAGCTGGGCGGCCCGGTCGCAGTTCGCCGCGGTCTTTTCACCAACGGCGATCAACCCCACCTGCTCGGAAGTCATTGCCGCACTTGCGGAGGGCACCACTACCCCCGCCATCGGACTTGCGCCTACTGCTCCTCCGAGGACGTGGAAGACGTCGAGCTCTCTTCGACGGGGAGCTTGTGGGCGTGGACGGCGGTGACAGCTCGACCACCCGGTTACACGGGCGAGATCCCTTTCGGCTTCGGTGTGGTCGAACTGCCCGAGGGAATCCGAGTGGTGACGCGCCTCACCGAGTCCGACCCGGATCGCCTGGAAGAGGGACAGGCGATGCGCCTCGTCGTGGTACCGCTTCGAACCGACGACGGCACGCAGGTCACGGTCAGCGCGTTCGAGCCGATCGAGTCCCGTTGAGCGATTCCCGGGGACACCAGGTGGCCATCGCCGGTGTGGGAATCCACCCCTTCGGCCGTTTCGAGGGAACCACCACAACGGACATGGGCGTCTTCGCCGTGAAACAGGCGCTGGCCGAAGCAGGCGTGGAGCGCGGCGGTTTTCAGGCTGCGTTCTGCGCTACTGCCTATGGCGGCGTTGCGACCGGCCACAAGGTCCTGGGTGAGCTCGGAATGACCGGAATGCCGATCGTCGACGTCGAAGCCGGTTGCGCGAGCGGAGGCGCGGCAGTGATGCTTGCCGCTTCGCAGATCCGCGCGGGACTCTACGACACCGTTCTCGTCTTCGGCGTGGAAAAAATGCCGAAGGGCATAATCCGCTCGTCGTTCTTCGAACCATGGCAAGAGGAGGCGGGGCTCACGGCGACCCCGGCCTACTTCGCTCTTCGCGCGCAGCGGCTGATGCGCAATTCGGGCGTTACCAAGGATCACCTCGCGCGCGTGGTGGCAAAGAACCGGCGTCACGGAGTACACAACCCGGACGCGATGTTCCGAGCTGAGGTCGAGCCCGAAGAGGTGATCAAGTCGCGCGTCGTGTGCGAGCCCCTTCATCTGTGGATGCTTTGCTCGCCGAACGAAGGTGCTGCCGCGGTTGTCCTCACCCGAGGAGACGGTGGCGGTACCCGAACGGGACATCGCGACTCGAACGTCCGATTGGCCGCCGCAGTCCTGCGCTCGCATCGACCCGGCGCGGTTTTGAGCGAATCGACGCCGATGGCGGGACTCGTAGACGACTCGATCCCATCCCCCACAACGCTTGCAGCCACCGAAGCGTACGAGGAGGCCGGCGTGGGTCCGGGTGACCTCGATGTCGTCGAGTGCCAGGACACAGACGCAGCCCGGGAGCTGCTGTCCTACGAGGAACTCGGGCTTTGCCAGCCGGGTGGGGCGTCGGACTTGCTCGAACGCGGCGACACGGCGCTCGGAGGACGGCTCCCGGTCAACCCGAGTGGCGGTCTCCTGTCGAAGGGAGAACCCCTCGGAGCCTCGGCCCTGGGTCAGGTGGTCGAGCTGGTCCGCCAATTGAGGGCCGACACAGGCCCCCGCCAGGTCGTAGGGGCCCGCACGGCGCTAGCCCACACCGTGGGCAGAGGCGCCAACGCCGGAGTGATGATCCTCACGAAGTGATCACGCGAAGTCGCCGAAAGCGAGGAGCCTTTGGCGGCTCTCGGCGCGAGCGGCCGCGGAGGCTCAACGAGGCCCTGCGCCGTGCCGATACTCGCCCCATGCCCGATGACCCGGCCATGGGGTGCGAGTCCACGCTGGCTTCGCTCGACTTCATTCTCTCGAAACACCCCGATGCGCCCGTAGGGGCCGTCGACCCCGACGGGATGTTCGTGCCGGTGCCCGAGACTCTTCGACTCGCCCGTCACCGCCGGCTCGATGGGCGATCCGCCCTCGATCTGGTTCTTCACGAAGACCGGGTGGTCGTGATAGCCGCCTGGGAAAGGGCCAGGGCCAAAGGTGCGAGCGAGGCTCCCGTACGCCTGGCGAACGAGCCGGGGCGACCGGTGATCTTGCACATCTTCGACGCCCGAGCGGTCCACGGGGTTTTCGTCTGCGTCTTTTCTGCGGCGGACGGAGAAGACGAAACGATGCTGCGACAACAGTCAGCCTCTGAAGTACCCCGACTCGCACGAGCCAGAAAGTCCGAGCTCGGGGTGACTCTCGAAGTGGAGCCCGCTTGCCTCCAGATCCTCGGGTGGCACGAGGGCGATCTGGTCGGAAGGCGCTCGCTCGATTTCGTCCACCCCGACGACCAGGAGCTTGCGATCGACAATTGGATGGAGATGTTGGCGTCTCGGGGCATCGGGAGGCGCGTCCGACTGAGGCACCTACGCAAGGATGGCTCATGGGTCTGGATGGAGATCACCAATCACAACCTCCTCGACGACCCGCGGCACGGATATGTCCTTTCGGAGATGGCGGACATAAGCGAGGAGATGGCGGTCCTCGATGCTCTGAGGTCACGGGATCAATTGCTCGACCGACTCGCGGAGGCTCTCCCCGTCGGGGTTCTGCAAGTGGGCAGCAACCGCGAGATCGCATACACGAACGGGCGGCTTTCGGACCTCCTGGGATCGGTACCCGGGGCGAACCTGGAGGAGCAGTTGGAGATTGTCGCCCCCGAGGACAAGGGCCCGCTTTTCGCCGCTTTCGACTTGGTACTCGGTGGTGGCTCGGACAGCGACATCGAGGTGCGGGTCAACAAGGATGGCGGCGAGCCGAGGCTTTGCACGTTCACATTGCGCGCGCTCACCGATGAGGCGGGGGAGATCTCCGGAGCCGTCGTCTGTGTCGCAGACGTGACCGACGGCGCGCGGTTGCGAGCCGAGCTCGAGAAGAGTGCCACTTTCGACGTGCTGACTGAATGCCACAATCGCTCCTCGATAATGGCTCGTCTCGCCTCTGAGCTCGCACAGAACGAAGCCGATGTCGGGATGGCCGTGATGTTCGTCGATCTCGACCGCTTCAAAGAAGTCAACGATCGGCTCGGGCACAGAGCAGGCGACTACGTTCTCGCTGCAGCGGCAGATCGGCTCCGTGACGCGGTCAGGATCGACGACTTGATCGGAAGAGTTGGTGGAGACGAATTCCTCGTCATCTGTCCTCGGGTCAGAGACAGTGACGAGGCCCTGACTCTGGCACAGCGACTCGCGCGCTCGATCGAAGGCGAGATAGACCTGCCGGGGCAGGGCTGCGCAATGTTGCGTGCGAGCATCGGCGTTGCTTGGTCCGCCGGCCATACCGACTCGGACCAGCTCGTTGGCTGTGCGAATGCCGCAATGCACGAGTCGAAACGTGAGGGATTGGCAAAGCCGGTTCTCGCACTTCCGGGCATCGACAGGCGAAGTTGAGCCGTTTGGACGCTCGAAGACAACGGAAGTGCCGATTCTGCAGTGTTGACGATCGACCGCTGAGCTCGGACTCCTCCCTCTCGGACTCCTCCCTCAGATTCCGATCGCTTTGGTGAGCGCCACTCGGTAGAGGCGATTCGGGACCTTTCCGCGAGCGACATGTTGCGCGACCGAATCCGGGCCCACCGGATTCCTGAACCGCGGGCTCCTCGATTCGAGAACCTTGGCGATCGCCTCTCCGACCTCTCGGGGATCACGCGCTCGCGGCACGATCTTCGAGTCCACGAATCTCTCTACTGCCTCGGCGAATTCGGAATAGGGACTGTCGGCGGGGACCGACCTCGGCGAGCTTTCCCAGATGTTCGTCCGGTACGAGCCGGGCTCCACGCACGAGACTCCGATGCCGAATGGGGCCACTTCGATCGCGAGAGCTTCGGCCCAACCTTCAACGGCCCATTTCGAGGCGGAGTATGCCGAGAGGCCCGGGCTGCCGAAGAAGGCTCCCGCGCTCGACACGATGACTATCTGGCCGCTTCTCTGTTGGCGCAGGATCGGGAGGAAGGCCTTGGTGACCTCCACCACTGCGAAGAAGTTCGTCTCGAAGATCCGGCGCACCTCTTCCATGGGCTGGTCTTCGGCGGCCCCTCCACCACTCACTCCGGCGTTGTTCACGAGGGCGTCCAGCCGACCTGCTCCGGCCATCAAAAGTTTCAGCGCAGCTTGAACCGACTCCGTGCTGGTGACGTCGAGCTGGATCACCTCCACTCTCTTCGAGGCACCACCCGCAACCCCGGTCTCAGCCTCGATCTTGTCGAGACGTTGATCTAGAGGGTCTCGTCTCGTGGGGTCGCGCATCGAGGCGTATACCTTCCAACCCCGCCTCGCGAGCGAGACCGTCGTTTCCAGGCCGAACCCGCTCGAACATCCCGTGACAAGAGCGACGCGGTTCACGTTCGCGATGCTACCGAGCGCCCGTGTAGGTCGAAGGTGAGCGAACTCGCTGTTGGCGGCACTTGATTCGGCGGAGAAGGTGTCGGCAGAATTGGTGTCACACGGGGACACCTGGCCCCGGAGAAGAATCAGAAGGGGGCTTGACGATGAAATCGACGAGCTCGCACGAGGAGGCCGGTCCGCCGCGCCGGTGAGCGACCGCTCCCGGTCCCAGGACTAGGAGCGGAACCGGCTGCCTGCCGAACCAGCGCGTGTCCTTTGTCAGGCCGCTTGCAGTGCCGGCCACGAACCGGCCAGCCGACAAGGCGGTCTTCGAAACGCTAGGTCCAAATGGGCGGTAGGCGGCACAAAGACAACCAATAGACGAAGAAGTGGAGCCGGCGTCATCGCCGGCTCCACTCGCGTCATGGGCGCGCGCGGGTGAGGACCTTCCTGTTGTTATTTCGGCACTACTCGCGCGGTTCTTTACTACAGATCTTGCTCTCCCGCGACGAATGAGCAGTGGGGTAAAAGGCGTGGAATGGCCACGTCAACGGCCTGCGGGCCGTTCGTCAAGGGGGAAACGATGCGACTCCGCAAGAAGGAAGTCGTGGCCGTGGTGGCGATCGCAGGGCTTCTGCTCGCCGGAGCTTCCGCGTTCACGGCCGCCAACACATTCACCAATAGCAACACAACTGTCGGTTACGGGTCCGAGAACGTCACTGGTGCGACGGTTTCGGCAATCGACTACACGTTGAGCGCCGATGGAACGACGATCACCGCGGTGACCCTCGTAACGGTCGGTGACACAAGTGGTTCGGCCGCGGCTGTCGGCTTCACCGTGGGTGGGACGGCACTGCCGACCTCCGCGTGCGGAGCCGGGACGTACGCAAGCGGCCCGAACGCGACCACGTACAGCTGCACAGGTCTGAGCCAGTTGGTTTCGACAGTGCAGGCCACGGACGTGGTGGTGGACTAGCACAACGCTGACAGGGGCGGTGTCACCTACCAAGGTGGTGCCGCCCCTGTCACATTTCCCAGCGATCGGCGATGACACGACGAATTCGATTTCTCTCGGGGGCGGGCGGCGTGACGCTTGCGCTCGTCGTGATCACGATGTTCGCCACGCGCACCGTCTCGCTCGTGACGACGCACGGAACGAGCATGTTGCCCGCGTTCCACAGCGGAGACTTGGCCGTCTTGTTGACGTCGAATCAATACCGCGTCGGCGAGATAGTCGGCTATCACAGCCCGATCCTGCACACGACCGTGTTGCACCGAATCGTGGCTGACAAAAACGGGGTTTTCACCTTCAAAGGCGACCACAATTCCTTCATCGACCCCCAGAAGCTCGGCTCTGGAGCGGTCATAGGACGGATGTGGCTGCACATACCCCGTGTGGGAGCGTGGCTCGCGTGGGTCAGGTCACCCATCCACGCGATGTTCATCACGCTTTGCGTGCTCGCTCTCGCCGGTACCCTCACTGCGGGTGTCGCATCACGTACCCGTTTGACGGGACGTCGCAAGCGGGGGGCGCGGCATTCACCTCTCTCGGGATCTTCGACCGTCCGAGCAGCATCCACGCCCACGATCGTGGCGTTGGTGGTCGCAGTCGCCTTCGGCGCGTTCTACGGCACTTCGCTCTTCCGTCCACTTATGAGACCGAGCACTCGGACGGTTGCCTACACGCAGAAGATCGGGTTCGACTACACGAGCCCAGCCGTTTTGAGCACGACGTATCCGGACAACCGCGTCGACAACGGAAGCCCGGTCTTTCTCAAGCTTGTTCGCTACCTCGACGTGACTGCCAGATACAGGATCGCCGCGTCAGAGGCCTCTTTGCTGCACGGGACGATGAGCCTCGAGGTGCAGCTTTCGGGCCCGACCGGCTGGACACGCGTGCTCGCGAGCGTTCCACAGTTCGAGTTCAATGGAGCAAGCGGCGACGCGCACACAACGTTCGACCTTCACGAGGCGGCCGGATACCTTGCCGACGTTTCGCGTGAGACGGGCGTCAGTCAGGACGCGGCCACGATCAGGATCCTTGCGGACGTGAATGTTCACGGCGTGATCGGAACGAGCGTCGTCGACACCGACTATGCACCTAACCTCGAGTTCTCCTTCGACCCAGACGAGCTCACATTGGCTGCCAGCGGAACCGGCAGTACTGCCGACGTAGCCTCAGCTCTAACGCCGACTCAATCAGGTTCGGTGAGTCGAGCCGTCGATGTTCCGAACCGCATGTCGGTTCTCGGGCGGTCGATGAACGTGAGCACGGCGAGGGATATTGGGCTCGTCGGAATGCTCCTGTCCCTGCTAGGTGCTCTTACAGCGTTCGCTTGGGCACGACGGTGCGCGCGCATGGACGAAGATCGCCTGATCCGGACCCGCTACGGACACCAATTGATCGCTATCGCCGCGAGCCCGGTCGAGGGAGTGACATCAGTCATAGACGTAACGGCCATGCCGGCACTCGCGCGCCTCGCGGATCGATACGACACCTTCATCCTGGATCACGACGACGGCAGATCCCACACGTACTACGTGGAGTGTGGCTCGAGTGTCTATCGTTACCGCGCCCGGGGATCGGTATCTGTCACCGTGCCAACGCCCGGGGCGGTCCAAGTCGGTCCGGTCCAAGTCGGTCCGGTCCCCTTTACGGGAACTTCGGGCGGATAACCTCAAGCCCCCACGGACACCGGCTCGCGACTGGAATCCGCGTCGCCGGCAGTGTCCTGTGGATCCGGTAGGGCCGGTAGAGCGGTCAGATCGGGGTCGACGCAGAAGCGTGGGAGCACACGGTCGAGCGTGGCGGGGAACCACCAGTTCGCGTTGCCGAAGAGCCTCATCAGTGCCGGGACGATCGCCATCCGGATTAGAACCGCGTCGACGAGGATCCCAGCCGCCAAACCGAGGCCGAATTCTTTGATCACCCGTTCCCCTCCGAGGATGAACGATCCGAAGACGAGGATCATGATGAGCGCAGCGGCAGTGATCGTCTTACCCGTTGCTGCCAAGCCCTTTCTGACCGCAGTTCGGTTGTCGCCGCACTTCAGGTACTCCTCGTGGATACGGGACACCAGGAAGACCTCGTAGTCCATGGACAACCCGAACAGGATCGCGAACAGCATCACAGGAACGAACGCTTCCACGGGCCCAGGTCTGTTCACCCCGAAGACGCCTCCCAGCCACCCCCACTGAAAGACGGCGACGACGATCCCGAACGCCGCTCCGATCGACAGAAGGTTCATCGCCGCGGCGGTGAGAGGTATGACGATGCTGCGGAAAACGGTGGCCAGTAGCAGGAACGAGAGAAGGACGACGAGACCGATGAACAAAGGAAGTTTCGAGGAGAGCACGTTTGCGAAATCCACGTACACCGCAGTGGAGCCACCCACGTAAACCTTGATGTCCGATCCCGCCAGCGCGCTCGGGATCGTCTCGCTGCGAAGGTGGTAGATCAAGTCGCTCGTCTCCGCCGACTCAGGGGACGTGGTGGGGTAGACATTTATGAGCGCGACGTGAGTCCCGTCCTTCGAAGGAAGGACGATTGCGGGCGCGACGCGGGCGACACCGGATTGGTCGCCGACACTAGAAGCGAGACGGTGCAGTGTCTCCTCGTCGAGAGCGTCGTGCGAGGCTGCGACCAGCTGCAAGGGGCCGTTGAACCCCGGTCCGAAACCCGTGGCCAACATGTCGTAGGCCGTGCGGGTGGTCGTACCCACGGCGTCGTTTCCCTGATCGGCGGATCCGAGCCGCATCGTGAAGAAGGGCAGGGCCAGAAAGACGATTATCCCCAAGGCGACGACTGCGGGAAGGACGGGGCGCCTTTCGACGAAACAGGCCCAACGTGGCCAGAAACCCTTCGTACCGGCCCCGACGATGCGAGGCCCGGTCTTCACGAGGTCTTTCTTCTGACGCTTGGAAAGTACCTTGGGGCCGATAAAGCCGAGAAGCGCCGGAATGAAGGTGATGGCGGCGATCATGGTGAAGGCCACGCCGATCGCCGCGGCAACCGCCATCCCGTAGAGAAATGTGACGCCCAGGGCAAACATGCCGAGAAGTGCGATGCAGACGATGATCCCCGCGAAAAGCACGGCCCTACCAGAAGTGTCGACGGCGTTAACTATCGACTCTTCCACCCCATGTCCGGCTATGAGCCCTTGCCGGTGTCTCGTGACGATGAAGAGCGCATAGTCCACGCCCACGCCCAAACCGATGAGGAGCACCAGTTCGGGGGCGAACGAAGGCATCCTCATGAGATGACTCAGCAGCGTGATGACGCCCACAGCGGTTCCGAGCGAGGCGAGCGCGGAGACGAGTGGCAGCACCATCGCGAACACCGAGCCGAAGACGACGAGGAGGACGACCCCCGCGAGGACTACACCGAGGCCGGTTCCTCCGAGTGAGACGTTGTTCGTGTCTTCGGCCAACTGTCCGGACACGGCCACTCGCAGTCCGGGCTCGTCGGCTGATTTCGCCGTTTTCACGAGTCGCTTGGCGAGCGCCGTCGACAGGTCCTGCGACTGTTTGTCGAACGTGACTGTGGCAAACGCCACCGTCCTGTCAGGGCTTACCTGAGTGCTCGCATCAGATTGGCCAGTCGATCCAACGACGCCAAACGGAGATCCGATGCTCGTCACGTGAGGCAGACGTGAAACCGCTGCCAGCATCGACGTGATCCTCGTCTCGACGTCCTGGTCGGTGACGTGTCGATCACCCGACGTCTGAAAGACGATCTCCTCGATATCGCCCGATACCTTCGGAGAGACTCGTTGCAACAGAGACATCGCCTCGGTCGACTCGGTGTGCGGCAGCGAAAAGCCGTCGTTAAACGCACTGCCCACCGACCTCGAGATCAAGGTGACGACGATGAGCGTGGAGATCCAGAACACGGCCACGAGCCGCCTGTGGCGGACGCACCAGGTGGCCAAAGCACGCATGTTCGAAGCTCCTACGGGGTTGGGGGGTTTTGGCGAGAGAACCGTGCTTGGAGAAGTCGCACGCCTACCGTGAGATGGTTCGCCTGGTCAATGAATTGACTTGTCTAGTGGACAAATCGAGTCTGTTGGACGAGTCGAGTTCGCTTGGGAGGTGGTACAGGGGCGGCTGCCGTGCTCGTCCGGGTCGAGGGTTCTCCCAGTATGGCCGATGTGCCCGGTATAAGGGGATCGCCGGCCCGGCCCCGCCCGACAGCCATGGTGACGACAGCCATGGTGACGACAGCCATGTTGACGACAGCCATGGTGACGCCGGTGACCGTGACGGCGATATGAGGGAATAGCCCGCCCCGGCTCAGTCCCCGGCCCAACAGCCCATGATGACATCGGTGACCGTGACGGCGATATCTGCAGAGCTCGTCGGTGGGACGCCGAACTGGCTCGGAAGGCCGGAAGTATCCACGAGCAAGACCTTGTAGTCCTTGCGCGCGACCACCGATCCGTCGTTCGTCGAGAATGCACCCTGGCCGACGTTTGCGATGGCACCCGTGTTTCCGAGCTGCGAACCGAGCATCTGGAAATACGACAACGTCTGTGCCCAGCTCGAGAGCTCCTTGACCGACAACACCAATGTCCCGTTGGTGTACACGAACTTGCATGTATAGAGGTGGTCGACCCACGTGGGCGTCTCGACCTTCACAGGCGTCACACCGAGAACGCTCGCGAGGTTGTTTTGGTTCTTGGTCGAGCACACCATCTTTGTCACCTTCGCCGGCAAGGGCCCGGCCGGTAACGGGACACGTTGGCTCGCAGGAGACGAAGGTGGGATTGTCGACGTAGAGCTTCCGCAGGCTGCTACGGACATGGACACGACGGCCAACGTCACAAGAAATAGAAGTCGGCCTCGCACCCGCGCAGCGTACTTGACCACGTTTCACGCGAGACCGCGCGATGGTGCCTTCAACGGTCAGAAAACGTGCAGACTCCTCGCCGCCGTAAGCGCCGACTCGTCCCCCGTCGTCCTGACCCCCGCGTCGTCCCAGGACGTGCGGCCCGTGACCCACCGGATGAAGGACGGGCTCTCCGACTCGATCCGAGCCACGGTTTCCCCCTCGCCGACACGGATCGTTCGAGCCGACGGCCCGGTCACGACGATGTCGAGCGCGCCCCCTAGTTTCGAGATCTGAGCCGCGTTCTGCTGCGGAAGCGCTGCTGCGATCCACTCGATCGCCGGGGTGAGCCGCTTCTCGTCGGAAGGCGGTCGATCTCCTGTGAGAGGTCCGCGGGGCAGAAACAGGTCTTCACGGATGTGTGTGTAGTGGTCGAACGAATAGGCGTTCGGCAGCAGTGTTGCGGGGTACGTTCCGAGGTCACCGAGGGGTAGTTCGAAGTCCTGTCCTTCGAGCCCCGCGAGTCGTTCGATCGCCTCGCTGCTCACCGATTCGTAGTCCTCGACCACCTTGGCCGATGCCCACGACCGGCGCTCCTCGACGTAAACGTCCTGCGCCCGCTCAGTGGGAAGCGCCGATGCGTCGGGCAACACGGAAGGATCGACGACCAGCCAGAAAAGCGCGCCCATATGCGCAACCACGTCTTGGGCGGACCATCCCTCGCATCCACTCTCCGCCTTGAAATCCTGATCGCTCATCTCCGAACAAAGATCGAGAAGGACGGATCGGTCTGCCCGAAGTGCCTCGATTGCCCCTTGTGTCATCGTCAGCTCCTTGTTGATGTCTGCCGCTCTACATAGCTTCATTATCCAACATAGTGATACTATGTGATCGAGAAGGAAAGTACAAGGGTCGCTACCGCAGCACATGGAGGAGGATTACACGGACTACACAGATGGAGTGACTCCTCCCCCCGCCTCTCGCACGCCCAGGAGAACACTGAGAGAGGAACAGGTCGCGGAGACGAGGAGCTCCTTGGTCGCGTCGGGTAGACGCCTTTTCGGCGAGAAGGGATTCGCCGCCACGTCGGTCGAGGACCTCGCACGCGAAGCACGGGTCACGACCGGCGCCCTCTATCACCATTTTCCTACGAAGACCGCCCTGTTCGAGAGCGTGTTCGAACAAGTCCACGGCAAGCTCCTCGAAGCGTCGGCGCGCGCGGCCGCGGTGGCGACAGACGAGATAGAGGCTCTCGTTCGAGGCTTCGAGGCTTTCCTCGATTCCGTGCTCGAACCAGATGTCCAACGGATCATCATCACTGATGCACCAGCGGTGCTCGGTCTTTCGAGGTTCACCGAGCTGGACGAGCGCTACGCATTCGCGGCGATAGTCGCCGCACTCGAAGCTGCGGTCGAAAGTGGCAAATTGCGGGTTGATGACCCTGAAACCCTTGCGAGACTGCTGTTGGGAGCGTTGACCCGCGGCGGCATGTTGATCGCAAGCTCCCCCGATGCGACGACGACGCGCGACGCGGTGGCAACGGTGATGCGCGACCTCCTCGAAGGTCTGTCGATCGACACGCGGGATCGTTGACCCGTGACAGAGAAGCGCAGGGTCTTCGATCCGTGACAGGGAAGCGGAGTGACAAGGTCACTGGGCTCAGTGGCAAGGACGTCCACTTGACACCGGTGGGCACCGAGCACGTCCGGGAGCTACGCAGGATCCTGAAGACGCCGGAGGTCGAGTCCCGGTGGGGGGACGAAGCGGCGTCCGACCGGTGGCCTTTCGACGACGCTTCTGCCACCAGATTCGCTGTACTTGTCGACGGAGTCGTCAAAGGCATGGTCCAGTACAGCGAAGAGACCGAGCCCGACTACAGGCACGCCTCGATCGACATCTTCATCGAACCCTCTGCGCATGGACGTGGTTATGGCCGGGACGCGGTGCGAACGCTCGCACGACATCTGATCCGAGACCGATCTCACCACCGCCTTGTCATCGACCCGGCCGCCGACAACGAAGCCGCGATCCGATGCTATGAAGCGGTGGGCTTTCGCCCGGTGGGGATCATGCGTCACTACGAACGCGACTGGAACGGTGAAGGGTGGCACGACGGTCTTTTGATGGACCTGCTCGCGGACGAGCTCGTAGGCGGGGTTGACGGCACGTGACTGCAAGCCGAGGTCGTCGACGACGTCACTCTCTCCAAACAACGAAGAGATGAAAGAAGAGATGAAAAGGGTGGACCGCAACGGCTACTACGGACGCGACCTTGCCCTCGTCCATCATCTTGGCTTTGCTTTCCATGCCGAAGCTTGCGCGCCTGGGATCCTTCGAATTCTCGAACCGGTGCGTGCGAGGGGGGGCATGGTTCTCGAGCTCGGATGCGGATCGGGGCTGCTCACCAAGGAGCTTCTCCGCGCCGGGCATCGCGTCATAGCGACAGACGCCTCTCCGTCGATGCTCGAGCTCGCCGCAGAGCTCCTCGCCGCAGAGCTGCTCGACGGTGACGTCGAACTTCGTCACCTGACCCTCCCCGACGACCCGGTTCCGAAAGCGGACGCGATCGTCGCGGTAGGACATCCCATCAACTACCTGCCCGATCCAGACGCACTGGACAGGGCTCTCGCTGCGATCGCAGACGCCCTGCGCCCGCCGGGACTGCTGGCGATCGACATCTGTGACCTCGAATACGGTCGAGCGCGGCGGGGAATTCCGGGGGTCGCACGCGTAGGGGAAACGTGGGCAGTGATCGCCCGTTACGAGATGCCGTCCCCTGATCGATTCATTCGCGACATCACCACGTTTCTCCGTGAAGAAAGTGGATCGTGGCGACGGAGTGACGAATTCCACGAGAACCTCCTCGTAAAAGTCGACCGCGTCCCCGAACTTCTGGCGCGTCGCGGAGTCCGAGCCCGGATCGAGTCTTCGTTCGGCGACGAAACCCTTGACGAAGGGCTTTACGCCGTGATCGGCGAAAAACTCGCCGGCCAAGAACTTTCCCCTTAGAGAACAGGCTCAGGGTAGACGGCGCGCGAAGCGGACCACCTCGACGCGAATGCCCCACACGTCCTCTTCGCGCTTGCTGCCCTCGATGCTCCAGCCATCTGTCAGGTAGAAACGCTCCGCGCGGGCGTTGCCCCCGAGCAACCACAACACCGCTTGGTCGAACCCGTCGCGAACCAGGTGCGAACGCGCTCGAACCATCAGAAGGCGACCGATTCCTGTCGACCAACTCGGTGGGTCCACGTACAACGCATAGAGCTCGCCTGCGCCGGCCCGATCGGCGTCGCGGGACGCACCGGTTGTCGCAAAGCCCCGGATCCTTCCGTTCTCCACCGCGACGATTGTCCTCGGACTTGCGTTCGAGGTACCGCCCAAGCTGTAACGGTCGACGCGGTCTTCCGGTCGAAGGGCGTCGAGATAGTCGTCGTCGAGCAGACCCCTGTAGGCAACTTGCCAAGAACGCACATGGACGCCGGCGATCTCGAGGGCATCCTCAGCTCTGGCTTCTCGCAATGTCGGCATCGCTGTGCAATCGGGCTCGATCGATCAGAGGCTCAGCTCGAGATAAAGGATCCCTGCGAGAATTGCCCGATCCTTTGCGAGTTAGAGGATCTTCAAGGGTTCAGGTTCCTTCGAACGGTACCAAGACCTCGCGAAGCGGGCGCAAGCCGGCTTCCGCTACGCTCAGTGGTCACCTGGCCCAACGCTGTCGTCTTGCGACGAGCGGGCTGACACATCCGACCTCGATCCGCTCACCGGAGGGTGAGATGTCCATCCGAAGCTTGCATATGAGCAATTCGGCTAGGCCCGGCCCGCCAAACGACCGGCGCCCCGCTCCTGCACCCCCGCCCCCGCCCCGTTGGCGAGGTTGGTTGCTTTTCACAGGCTTGCTCCTCACGCTCTTGCTCCTGTTCGACGCACACACGAGCAGCAACACCAAGCCGACGAAACAATTCAGTTACAGCGCCTTTCTGACCGAGATCGAACAGAACAAGATCCACTCGACCTCCATCAACCCGAGCGGAGCCGTCACCGGAACGCTCAAGAACGGAGACAACTACACGAGCCAGATCCCCACGGCGCTGAACGACTCGCAGTTGTCGACGCTCCTGCAGAAGCACGATGTCGACACAACAGGGGTGGGTCCCTCCTCGAGCACGCTGGCTACGATTCTGTCGTTCATTCCGTTGGTCTTGTTCATAGCCGTCTTCTGGTGGCTCGGCCGGAGCACACGTAGGCAGCTGACCGGCGGGATCATGGGAATCGGCGGATCCCGCGCCAAGTTGTACGACGAGGACCGCCCGACCACTCGATTCTCGGATGTGGCTGGCTACGAAGGTGCCAAGCAAGAGGTCTCAGAGGTCGTCGACTTTCTGAGACACCCGGAGAAGTACGCGCAGGCGGGCGCGGTCGGCCCGAGAGGTGTGCTCATGGTGGGCCCACCGGGAACCGGGAAGACGCTCCTCGCCAGGGCGGTGGCGGGCGAAGCGGCGGTGCCATTCCTAGCACTGACAGGCTCCAGTTTCGTCGAGCTGTTCGTCGGTGTAGGAGCGTCAAGGGTGAGAGACCTCTTCGCCGACGCACGCAAACGCGCTCCCTCGATCATCTTCATCGACGAGATCGACGCCATCGGGCAACGGCGAGGCGGATCACTCGTCTCGAACGACGAGCGCGAACAGACCCTCAACCAACTTCTCTCCGAGATGGACGGATTCGATCCCGATACCGGCGTGGTGGTCATCGCCGCGACTAACCGACCCGACGTCCTGGATCCGGCGTTGCTACGCCCCGGTCGTTTCGACCGCGAAGTCGAGATCCCCTTGCCCAACCAGACCGAGAGGGCGGCGATCTTGAAGGTGCACACCGTTGGAAAGAACATTTCGCCGGACGTGAACCTCGAGAACGTGGCTCGGAGCACTCCGGGGTTTTCCGGGGCGGATCTCGCAAATCTCATAAACGAGGCGGCGATCTACGCGGTCCGAGACAACCGTGACGTCATCATGTCCGCGGACATAGACGACGCGCGTGATCGCGTTCTGCTCGGACGACGCGACGCATCGAACGCCCTTCTTCCGGAGGAGAAGCGATCGGTGGCGGTTCACGAGTCGGGGCACGCACTGGTGGCCTTGTTCTCAGCGAATGCCGATCCCGTTTCAAAGATCACGATCCTGCCGGCAGGGCGCGCACTGGGAGTCACACAGCAACTCCCAGAGGACGAGCGCCATCTTTACAGCGAGGGCTACCTGTACGACTCACTGGCGATCAGGCTCGGAGGTCGAGCGTCCGAGTTGCTCGTCCTGGGCGAAGCGTCAACCGGCGCCTCGAACGACCTCACGGGCGCCACCGAACTGGCTGTCCGGATGGTCAGGGACTGGGGATTGTCAAAAACCCTCGGCCCGATCGGGTATGGCTCGGATGGTGCGGGATATCTTTCCGGCCCGCAACCGGGACAGGCTCGCCCTTACGCAGAGGGCACTCAGAAGCTCATCGACGAAGAGGTGAGCCGAATGCTGCGCGAAGCGGAGGACCGTGCGAACTCGATTCTCTCCGAGCACCGCCCGGCGCTCGACCGGGTCGTTGCCTTGTTGATGGAGAAGGAGACGATCAGTGGAGACGAACTGATCGACGCCGTCCGATCGGCAGGCGACAAGGTCCTCGAAGGGACGAAGTCCGGGTAGAGGGGCATCAAGAGAAAGTTGCGACGATCATCGCTGGCGCTGAGGGGCCAGAGTGTCTGGCGACGCACAACCGTCAGTTTTCGGCCACTTCCTGCGTTCGTCATCATCGGTGCTCAGAGAAGCGGGACCACGTCTCTTGCGACCTGGCTCTGGCAGCATCCTTCGGTGCAGCATCCGAGGGAGGCCGAAATCCACTTCTTCGACCTGCACTACGAAAAGGGCATGCGTTGGTACAGAGCGCAATTTCCCTTGTGGCGACCCCGAGGAGCGACTGGGGAGACGAGCCCGTACATGCTGTACCATCCACTCGCTCCTGCTCGGGCTGCGCGCGACCTTACAGATGAAACCAGATTCATCGCCCTTCTCCGCGAACCCGTC
>DASPVS010000470.1:0-4918 GCA_035622235.1 Acidimicrobiales bacterium
GGGGTCAGCCATAGTGACCCAGTGCACCGGACCGAGCCTCCGTTGACCGTCATGAAGACGCCGAGCACCGAGCTTTTCCAGCCGGAGGGCCTCTTCGTCCACATCGTCACTGACTAGGTCTATATGCATGCGGTTTTTGCCGTTCTTCGCTTCCGGTACCCGCTGAAGGATGAGGGGTGGACCGACCTGGCTTTCCGAAACAAGCACCACGATGTTCTCAACCGAATGCAGTGACCGGTAGCCGAGTGCCGCTCGCCAGAAACTCTCCAACCGCTGTGGCTCAGCGCTGTCGAGCACGATTTCCAGGTTTGACTTGGGCATCGGGTCAGCTTGCCATGTGACATGCCCGATCGCTCGGTGGGACGCTTGGGGAGGCTGAGCCCCAGCGAATACCCGACGGGACGTCGATCACCCGTTGTGTGCTGGAGCGACACATATCGAGCGCATCACTACTTAATTCTGATGATGCAATGCGAGGTCTTCGGACGCACACATATGTCGTGGCATTCTTGTCACCCTTGACTCATGGAGGCAGCCGGTAGTGCCGTCCTCAGTAACCTTGTTTCGGCACCAACCCGCGCTGGATTCGCGGGCCTGCCTGATCGGTGTCGGTTTCAACCTGGACCAGGGGCACCGAAAGAAGCTCATCCTCGACATTTACGATCGCTCAGTCGCCCCGGGTGTCTTCGTCCATGGAGAGCCGGCACAGATGTGTGAGGCGATCCTTCGAGCCCCGGAGGAAGGCTCGACAGAGCTCCCCCGATGTCCCGCGAGACAGAAACGGAACAGGGCATAGCTACGTTCTATATCCAGCAAAGAATATATTCAGACCGCAAGGAGGTCACATATGAGGCGGTTCAAATTCATGGCAGTGGTGATGACGCTCGGCGCGAGCCTGGCAACGGCGGGTTTCGCCGGTGTAGCGGTGGCGCATGGTTCGAGCGCACCAACGATCACCTCGGCGACGCCCGATGTCGGGCCGCTGAGCGGAGGCACGGTAGTCCTCATCACGGGCAAGAATCTCCAAGCCGTCACAAACGGAGATGTGTTCTTCGGATCCACGGAGGCCACTGACGTCATCCCTCGTAACGCACACGAGTTCCACGCGATAACGCCCGCAGGTGCACCGGGCGCTGTGTCCATCTCCGTCACGATCAACAGCCAGACCGCCACGCTCGACAATGGCTTCACCTACGAGAACCTTCCGAGCATCCAGCACGTCGTGCCCGATCGAGGCCCCTCCGCCGGCGGCAACCGGGTCCAGATCAACGGTGCCGGCTTCACCGGGGCTACAGCCGTCGACTTCGGCTCCGTGGCCGCCACCAGCTTCCAAGTCGACTCCGACCAGGCGATCACTGCCATCGCCCCGGCCGAGCCATCAAAGACCACGGTCGAGGTCACAGTGGCGACTCCTGCCGGTACGTCGCCCGTGAACGAGAACGGCGCCAACGACTACACGTTCGTGTCGGACCTTCCCGAGGTGACTTCGGTGGCCCCGGACTTCGGGCTCACTACCGGAGGGCAGTCGGTGACGATCACCGGGTTCGGCTTCATCTACCGCGGCGAAGCTGCGAGCGCCGTTGACTTCGGCGGCGTCGGAGCGGAGTCGTTCACCGTGGTCAACAACAACACCATTGACGCCACCTCCCCGGCCGACACCGGCACGGTGGACGTCACGGTGACGACCGGTGCGGGGATCAGTTCCCCTAACCCTCCCGTCGACAGCTTCTACTACTTGAGCTCCTACTCGTCGTAGGCAGCACAGACGGCCCGGCCGGGGTTAGATCCGAGATTCTCTCGGCTAAATCCCCGGCCGGTGCACCGTCTACACCGCGGTGCCTTTCACCCGGAATGCCAAAGCGGATCCAAAGGGAAGAGCAAACCAACAAGGCCGCACTCGGAACTGCGCTAGGGCTCGAGCCACCTGGGCATCGCGTTTGATTTCGTGCGAAGTCACGTCGCTGTAGATGGCGCTACACCGCTGACATTAAGAGGGGCCAACGAAATAGCACGATCACCGGCACGATGCCTATCGCGTGAGCGACCCTTTCTGCTCGCCTGAGCCTCCCGATTGGGGGCTCGCCCTCTCCCGGTCGCCGAGATCAAGCCAACGCGGAGCCAACGGGGCAGCGAGGGCAAGCACTGATGCAAATAGCACCCTATCCATTCACCGTCTTCCACTTTCACGGACGCGATTGCCACCCCACGTAGACATCGGCGATCAAAAATCCGAGAGCAAAGGGAAAGAACAACCCGGTTGAAAGGGGCCTGTCCGTCGGTATCGAGTATCGGCGACGGGGAGGGCTGTCGGGCCGACCGCCCGTGGCGCGTCCAGCCGATCGGGTGCATCATCTCCGGTGGACGCGGCATTTCGGGAGGCCGTCTACGGGCGGGAAGGGGCTCCGATGAGCGATCGCTACGTGTACGACCACGCTTGGGTGGACGAACGTATTCGCCTGGCTGGCTTGGAGGCAGCACTCGACCCCGGAACCCGCGAGCATTTCCTACGCCTCCGCCTCGCTCCGGGGAATCGGTGTCTCGAAGTGGGCGGCGGCGGCGGCTCCGTGGCTCGTTGGCTTGCCGGGAAGGTGCTACCTCGTGGCTCGGTCCTTGCAACCGACCTCGAGACCGACTTCCTCGAGTCAGAGGCTGGCAGACGCCCGGGCCTCGAAGTCCTGCGACACGACGTGACCACCGAAGATCTTCCGGGAGACTTCGACTTCGTGCACGCTCGTTGGCTGGTCGAGTGGCTGCCGGATAAGAGGCAAGCGCTTCGACGCATGGTGAACGCCCTGAAGCCCGGTGGATCGCTCCTGGTCGAAGAACCCGATTTCGTTTCCATCCTTGGCACGGCCGAGCCGCCCGCGCTGCGCCGAACCATTACCGCGGCGATGGTGTTCTTGGAGTCGACATGTCCTGTCGAGGTCACGTACGGACGACGTCTCTTCGACGACCTCGCTGCCGCCGGGCTGAGCGACGTTGCGGCGGAGGGACGCTCGCCGATTGTCCGTGGCGGGAGCCCTCCTGCTGCGGATTTCCTTCGTCTCACGATCGAGAAGTTTCGAGTCCCACTGCTGGATCAGGGGAAGGTGTCAGAACAAGAGTTCGCGGAGGCTACCGAGGCCTTGCAAGACCCCCGGCGAAGCTTCGTGATGCCAATGACGGTTGCGGCGTGGGGTCAAAGGAGGATCTAGCACCCTTCCCCAAGGCGGGGCTCGCCTCTCCCTTCGCCGACCTGTCGGGTGCTCAATTCGTCAACTGCGCCTAGGGGCCACCGTACGTTCGCGCCAACAGCACCGTAATGGAGGGTTCAGACCTGAAGGATGCCAATCTTTCTGACGCCTGTTGTTCGGGTGAACCTCTCTTCCTCCAACTTCCGTCGCGCGGACTTTTCGGATGCGTCGCTGGACACGTGCTTGCCGCCTGGTGTGGCCTCCCCGGAATGTGGGCCGGCCAACTTCACGAACGCCGACATGCATCAGGTCGACCTCTCTGGCGCCAGCACTTCGACCTGTTTCAGCGTTGATTACGGAGGCGTCATTGGGAGGGTGAACTACGCCTACGACCACCGATATCAAGGTGACGTTTGTGCTTTCGGCGGGTTGTCGGGAGACCCGCGCTCAAATCACGGACTACAGAACGCTGATGAGGACCAGGACGATTAGTGCCAGCACCATGATGCCGACGAGAAAAACGCGCCAGGGGTGTTGGCGGCGCGGAAAGTCTTCGACATCGTCGTCTCCGCTCCAGTCCCAAAGGTCGGGGTCATTCGGGTCCGGCGGCACCGGTCCTACTGGCGTGGGCATCTCACGAAGTTTAGGAGTGGACCGACCGGGCTCGTCTCGTCTGAGCAGGAGCTACCGCGACCCGTTCCGGCGGTCGGCGAAGGCGCCACCTCGAATCAGCCAGCAGCACCTTCCCGTCGTTGGCAAGTGGCGAAGCGCCTTCGAGCATCCCCACACCGAAAACGACCGTCGGCCTCTGTCAGTACCATGGCTTAACGTTTGTACCAGAAGGCGCCGTTCACCGACGAGGTGGTGGAGCCCTGCAGGTGCGGGGTGTTGTTGAAATAGGTGTAAGCCGCGTCCCAGGTCGTCCCGCCGTCGGGCGACACCTCGAAGGTGAGATTCACGGAAAAGTTGCCTGTGACCGGGGGATCACGCCACCAACACTCGCGTTGACATGAGGGCGGGCCGCGGTCGGAGTCTCCATGGCCAGGCTCCCCTCAGCCTGCACGACGAGGCGGACAGGCAGAGACGGGGTGGTGTCGTTCAAATTAGGGAACTCCGCCGCGCCCGTGTATACGGCTTCGCCGCTCGCGAGGTTTGAGTCCGAGCTGTCGAAGGCCAACGTGGCGGTGTTCAGCCCCAACGACCACGTGGCTGGGTGCTTGGGATACCACAATCCCCACACCATCGGCTTGAACTTTGCAGTGTCGACGCCGGTGAAGGAAAAGGTGACGCCGCCGGTCTGGCCGATGGCGCCGCTGGTGGTCAGCGTCCCTGAGCCCGGAGCCGGGTAGACCGGCCCGGTGGCCTGGGCGATCCCGGCGCTCAGCAGCGCCGTCATAATCACCGCCAACGCGGCGCAGACCCCTGTGGCTCTGGCACGACGCGACAAAAGAGTCCTAAACAACGATGGACGCAGTAGCACAGAAGTCCTCCCCGCCCTTGATTGCCGGGTATCCGGCGATTTGCCTCTAGCTTGTGGCCTCCCGAAAGGGGGAGCCGTCAAGCGGCGTTCGCTTTCGGCGAAGGGGATGAAGGGTTTGCTAAATCTCGGATGGATTTGGTCTTCGGCGAAGGACCTAGCGCCTAACGCAATCCAGCCACTTGCGCGCAACCCCAGGAGTCACGCTCGTACCCGGCTCCCGCCAATAGAGGTATGGCCCAGCGCGGCCCTGAGATCGGCCAGTGTC
>DASPVS010000471.1:0-4168 GCA_035622235.1 Acidimicrobiales bacterium
GTGCCCCTCCTCGGAGATTCCAATTCATTCACACACCAATTCTTTCGCCCGAACCGCAGCCCTGGACACGGTTGTGCCCTTGTAGGCGACTCGGCCAGTTTGGCTCAGTGCGGAATTCCGGCCCGGCTGGCATCACCGGCCAAGCGTCTACTCGCCCGCGAGTAGTTCGCTGTTCCAACGCCTCCTTTCAGCAGCCGAGGGCATAACTGACCGCTGAGCAGACCCTTCTCATGACGTCGTCGTCGACTCGTCCGACCGGACCGGCGAGCGTCGCCTGGGCGACAGTGTGAAGACCATCGCAGTTGATGACCGAAGGCCGGTCCAGTCCCACCGCAGCGTGGTCGATGTCGACTTCCGCTGCCAGTCCCCGGACCGAAGTGGTGATCTCGGCAACCGTGACCAAGCTGCGGGCATCGAGTACTTCGGATCGGGTGAGGAGCAGGACTGGTCGCCTCTTCTGACCGACCTCGGCCACCCACACCTCACCCCGTCTCATGGTTCGCCCCACGCCTCGGCTTCGGTCCAGAAGGTGTCGCCACGTTCTGGCTGTCTCAGGTACGCCTCTCGGTCCGCTTGAGCCAGCGCGGCACGGACGGCGTCGGCGACCCCCTGACGAGCGGCGGCGGAGATGTTGACTCCGAGTTCACGAGCTCGCGTCGCAAGCTCCTCGTCCAACGTGAAGGTGGTCCTCGCGGAAGCCATACAGGAATGCTATCAAAATGTGATGCCTCTGAAGGGCACCAATTTTGGTGCTCACGTGGGTGATGGTCATGGCCGCCGATGGTGAGCCTCAGGGGACGAGCACGATCCGATCGCTGCGGTCGGGGCTGGTCCATGCCTCCTCGACTTCGACCAATGGGACGGCCTTGGCACGAACGTCGAAATCGCCGTTGGCCACTGCCTCGGCGAGTTTCGGAAGCTCTTCGACGAAGTCGCGGCCCGGAACCGATCCGATGCCGCTACCGAGGATCTGTAGGCGGGCCGAGCGCAGCGCGTCCGCAGGGATTGCGGCGTCTGGTCCGGCAATGGCGCCGATCTCCACCCAGGTCAAGGGCTTGGCACGGTCGGCTCGATTGGTGAGGATCTTCCTCATCGCGGCGCCTGTCGTTTCACCCCAGACATAGTCGATCACCACGTCGACGTCGGCCGCCTGATCAAGTTGCTCGAAGGTGCAGGTCCGATCGGCGCCGAGCGCGCCCAGCTCGGCCAACCTGGCGGTGTTGCGACCGACGGCGATTACCTGGGACGCGCCGAACCGTTTGGCGACTTGGATCGCCATCCGACCGGCATTCCCGGTCGCTCCAAGAATCGCCACTCGTTGTCCGCCCTAAAAGTCAACTCTTCGCCGAAGCGCGACCCAGGAGGACATGCCCGGGTTCATCGCCGCAGCCACCACGACGGGATCAACCTTGTCGGGAAGCAGGATACTGCGGTCGATCTGCATCACCGTCTTGTCGGTCATCGTCCCGAGCGTCGTGTCATCCAAGATCGTGTAACGGAACTTTCCCTCGGGGTCGCGTACCACGGCGTCCACTCCAGGGATGAGGGGCAACTCGCCGCTGCTCGTGTAGTGGGACCCGCTTGCTTGCGACCGCACTCGAGGGTGGAGTCCGGCAGCAAGCACTTCCACGACCACTTCGTCCGATCCGCTCGCAACGGGGTCAGGAAAATCCTGGTAACGCGGCGGCTGTGAGAAATCGTTGACGACCGCAGCTTTCATGGTCGGCTCCTTTCCTGTCGTCGATCGGTCCCGTCTCCGATTCCGATCGGGGAACACGAGAACGGTCGCGATGCCAGCACCCCTGGTGAGAGCTCTTTCAAACCTCTCGCCGACTCAAAGACACGTCCTGAGGGGTGCGTGTGATGGGTGATCGTCTTGTTCCCATTGGCTCGGTGACCTTCACTACCAAGCGGGATCCTGCACATCTACCTCGAGGATGACCAAATTCGCTGCGCATTGCATAATTCCGGGGTGGCCGGAGCATTGTTTGTGGAGACTGCTGACGGTCTGGTTCCGGTGCCCGAGGCGAGAAGCCCGTGGTCGTCCGACATGCTTCATGGACGGCTCCTTGCTGGCCTGGCGGCGCGGGCGAGCGAGCGGGAGACCCCAAGCCAGTACCGTCTCGTCCGCTTGACGCTGGACATGTTCCGGTTTCCCCCCATGAAGCCGTTTCAGGTGGTCAGCAGCCTTGCCCGAGACGGCCGGCGAGTGCGGGCGGTCGACGTCTCGATCTCCTGCGATGGCAGCGTGGTGGCTAGAGGGTCCGCCGTTGCACTGCGAACGGGTCCCCACCCAGAGGGCGACCTGTGGAGCGCGCCGGAGTGGGACGCACCCCACCCCGATACGATCGCTCCGCCTGAGTCGGTCTTCGCTGGGTGGGAGTTCCGGCCGGTCACGCCTCACCCCTTCTCATCGTCCACTCGAAAGCAGCTCTGGACGAGGGACAACTGGCAACTGGTCGCCGGTGAGGACCTGACCCCCAACGTACGGGTTGCCTTAGCCGCTGATCTCCCCAATCCCCTTGCCAATTCCGGTGCCGCCGGACTCCAGTTCATCAATGCCGACCTCACGCTCACCATCTGCCGGCCACCGGCGTCGGAGTGGATCGGCGTCGAGGTCACCAATCATCTGGGCGAGGACGGAGTCGCCATCGGCCTGTGCACGATGTACGACGTGACCGGAGCCATCGGGTGGTCCTCAGTGAGCGCGGTGGCCAACGAGTAGTGCCGGGCTGACCTTGACCCCAAAAAGTGGACCACCCTTGTGCCAATTTGGCCCTGATCTCAGGAGCCAGACATGCCAAGGCACTACCCCGCCGAGGTCCGCCGAGAAGCCTGCGAGCGGATGCTCGCCGGCGAAGCCGTCAAGGATCTCGTCGAAGCGCTCGGAATCAAGATGGAGACCCTCTATCGCTGGCGGCGTCAGGCGCTGATCGACGCCGGTCACCGCCCCGGGACCAAGAGCTTCGAGGCCGATCCACTCCGGGCGGCCCGACGGCGGATCAAAGAGCTCGAGGCCGAGCTCGAGATGGTCAAGGCGGCCAGCGCGCTCTTCGAGGAGGCTGAGGCGGACACCATCAGCCCAAAAGGAAGTTCCAGGTTGTCCGAGGGCTGAACAACCTGGGGTATTCACTGCGAGAAGCGTGTCAGTTGGTCGGTCTCGGCCGTTCGACCTATCACAAGATGCAACGCAGCCACCCCTCGGATCGCCAGATCCGCCGGGTGTTGCTGGCCGATGCCATCGCCGAGATCCACGCCCGCTCCCGAGGCACCTATGGGATGCTGCGCATCCGAGCCGCCTTGGAGATCGAGCAGGGCCTCATCGTCAACAAGAAGCTGGTCTGGAAGATCATGCGCGAGCTGGGCATCAAAGGGTTGCCAGGGCCGAGGAAGGGCGTGAAGAACCTCAAGAACGCCCCCACCTGTGAGGACCTCGTGCAACGGTCCTTCGTCGCCACAAGACCCAACGAGCTCTGGCTGACCGACATCACCGAGCATCCGAGCGCCGAGGGGAAGATCTACTGCTGCGTCGTGCTCGACCTCTTCTCACGAAAGGTCGTGGGGTGGGCCATCGATCGACGTTGCGAATCGGTTCTCGTCATCGATGCCATCAACAAGGCGAAGGAGTCGAGACCCGCCTCAGGTTCGACGGTGATTCACTCCGACCACGGGTCCCAGTTCGTCTCTTGGGCCTTCACCGAGAACGTGCGACGCCTCGGCCTCATCAGCTCCATGGGCACCGTGGGTGACTGCTTCGATAATGCCCCGATGGAGTCGTTCTGGGGATCGATGCAAATCGAGCTTCTCAATCGACAAAAGTGGCGAACAAATCTCCAACTGGCCGTCGGCATTGCCGATTACATCGAGAACTTCTACAACCCGGCCAGGCGCCACAGCGCCCTGAACTACCTCACCCCAATGGAATTCGAGGATCTACACTCAGCCAACACCCACCAGGCCGCATTGTCATAAGCGCGGTCCACCAAACGGGGTCAAGGCCTCGGACTCGCACAAATGGGGTTCAGGACTGTCGGAGTTCGGCACCCGTGTCCCACATTGGCTCCGGTAGCTATGCGACCCCATCACGTCGACTCCTTGCTTTGCCGGTGGGCTGAGCCATGGCTCCAAACTCCTTCGAGCGGTCATGTCGAGCTCGGTGGGTCCTCAC
>DASPVS010000472.1:0-5145 GCA_035622235.1 Acidimicrobiales bacterium
TTCTCTGCCACGGAGACGCGGTCCTCTGCATCTGGCCGAGGCCTTTCACCTTGCCGCTTTCGTCTTCTTCGACGGCCTGGATCCGGCACCCGCACAGAAGGCGTCTGAGCGTCTCGTCTGCAATGACCGGCCCTTCTTCTATCCGGGCGGAGATAGAGGACCCGGTGCCGTTTTGCCCCGGTGGTCTTGTTTGTAAGGGTGCTGTTGCTCCGGGGGTCTCCTGCACGTGGACGACGACCGTCGTGCGTTCCACGTCGTTGTCGGCTTCGAGGGATCCCGAGCTCATCTGGACCAGTGCGTCTGCACACCTCGCTCCAAAGGGCTCGTACCTGCCAGAGACTGGGTCCGCCGAAGCGGTGTCTGCGAGGCGCCTGATCGCTTTTTCGACGAGCGCCCCGTCTGTGTCAGGCAACTCGCCCGCCAGATGCAGCATCCGGTCCTTCCACCAGAGGCGAAGGGACCGAGACCGGTGGTCTCGGGCCGCCTCTTCTCTTGTCACCTTCCTCTTCTCACGAGCAAGGCCCTCGAGGTGCCTCACAGAACACGAAGGCGCTTCCTCGGCGAGTGACGCGTCGTCTTTGGCGTCCGCCACTTCCGTGAGGGGCTTTAGCTGGTCGAACGAGAGCTTTCCCTCCTCGTAGACCTTCGCCACCTGCGGGAGGTCCTCCAAGGCCCCCGCCACTTCGACCCACGAAGTGGCGACGGCATGCGACAGAGAGAGCCTCGCCACGAGCCATTCGGACATCGAACGGTGCCCGCAAGCGGAAAAGGCCTTTCTCTTTCCGAGTACCTCCACCGCTTCGAGCAACGACGCGTGTGCGGCGTTCGAAAGCGCGTGCATCGAAAAGACGTGCTCTTCCAGAGCCGCATTCGACCAAGTCTCGAGATCCGAGGGCGCTTCGAAGGTCACCTCCACATGATCGACGGTGGGTGTAACAGTCAGTCGGTCAGTCAAACTTGCGATAGGTCGATACAACTCATGCAGCGGAGGCGAGAACGGCACAGTCCAGTAACGGCACGGTCCAATAACGGCACGGTCCACCAACGACAAAACTCAATCAGTGGCACTTGTCGGGCAAGACGCCCGGCGCCGCCCACTAGCGTGAGTCGCCGGTGCCTGACGATCGGTTGGTGTTCCTGGGGTCTCCCGCCGCCGCTGTGCCCACCCTCGAAACTCTTGTGGACGCCGGTCACGACGTCGTCCTCGTGGTCAGCCAATCCGACAAAAGGAGGGGACGCGGTGGGCAGTCCTTCGCGCCCAGCCCGGTCAAAAAGCGCGCGTTGGAGCTCGACCTGGAAGTTACGGATCGATTGGACGACGTGCTCAGCACCGGTGCCGGAATGGGCGTGGTAGTTGCGTACGGCCGAATAATCCCCCAACGGGTGCTGGACGCGGTACCGATGATCAACGTCCATTTCTCGCTGCTACCTCGGTGGCGTGGGGCCGCACCGGTAGAGCGGGCCATCCTCGCCGGAGACGAGGAGACCGGCGTTTGTGTCATGCGTCTCGAGGCAGGTCTCGACACCGGTCCTGTTCTCGGTTGTGAAAGCACAGCGATCAAGCGGAATGAAACTGCGGTCGAGCTCACCGATCGACTCGCGAAGATCGGAGCGAAGCTCACGGCGGAATTACTCAGCAAAGGAGTGGATGCGTTGCCCCCAGGGCACGCTCAAAGCGGAGAGCCCACCTACGCGGCAAAAATCGATCCATCGGAGCTTCGCCTCGATTTCAGCCGCAGCGCGGACGAGCTCGAACGCTTCGTGCGGACGGGTCGAGCATGGACGACGTGGCGCGGAAGCCGCCTGAGAGTCCTTTCGTCGAAAGACGAGGGCCATGCAACAGAGGGCCATGCAACAGAGGGCCGTGCAACAGAGGACCGTGCAACAGAGGACCGTGCAACAGAGGGCCGTGCAACAGAGAGCCGTGCAACAGAGAGCCGTGCAACGGAGGACCATGTCACAGATGGGCATGAAACAGAGGAGCCTTGGGAAACACAGCGCGAATCGAAAAATCTCGGGCCGGGCGTCCTCGAAGGAGACTTGGTCGGCACCGCAGACGGAGCGCTTCGACTCCTCGAAGTTCAACCCGAGGGTAAGCGTCCCATGAAGGCGATCGACTGGCTTCGCGGCCTCCACCCTCTCCCGGGTGAGCGCCTGGGGGATTGATCTCTCCCCGTCCCACCCCGCCCCCCCGGCGTCGATACAGCGCGCCGGTAGGCTCGGATCGATGTCGAAAAACGCTCATTCGGTGAAGATCGCCCCGTCGGTGTTGTCCGCCGACTTCGGAAGTCTGGCCGAGGCGGTGGGTGAAGTGGCCGAGGAAGCCGACTGGTTACACGTCGACGTGATGGACGGCCACTTCGTCCCGAACCTGACGATTGGTCCACCTGTGGTCGAGTCGTTGCGGCGCCACACGGGTCTTTTCTTCGACTGCCATTTGATGATGACCGACCCGGGCTCTTACCTCGAGGCGTTCCGGAAGGCGGGGGCGGACGGCTGCACCGTTCACGTTGAAGTGGGTGACACCAGCCAACTCCTGAGCCAGGCCAAGTCCTTGGGACTTCGCGCCGGCCTCGCCGTAAACCCGGAAACGCCGTACGAGGCGATCGACCCGTTCCTGGACGAGGCGGACCTGGTGCTCGTGATGACGGTGCACCCTGGCTTCGGGGGACAGTCCTTCTTGGAGGAGGTGGTGCCGAAGATCGCGCGCGTACGGCAGGAGCTCGACGCAAGAGGGCTAGCCGCCGAATTGGAGGTCGACGGGGGCATAGACGAAGAGACGGCACCGAGCGTCGTACGTGCGGGCGCGCGAGTGCTCGTTGCGGGATCTGCGGTCTTCGAGGACGAAAAACCGTGGGAGGCCGCTCGGAGGATCAAGCAGGCGGGCGAGTCGGCACTCGCGACGCGGGCTTGAGCGCACGTCTGTGGGATGACGGAAGGGATCCTCGTAGGCGGTGACCCACAAGGGTCCAGGTAGAATGCGGGTCGCATGACATCGGCCGCCAACCCGTCGTCCGGGCGGAGCGCGCGGGGCGAGGACCTCGACGCTATGCGCAGGGCGATCGTGCTGGCCGGGTCCGTCCGGACCATGACAGCGCCGAACCCGTGGGTGGGCGCCGTGGTGGTGCCGAAAGGAACCACAGATCGCTTCGAAGGTGCGACCGCGCCTCCGGGAGGTGCCCACGCCGAGGTGGCCGCGCTCGAAGCGGCCGGCGAAAAGGCTCGAGGCGGCACCCTCTATACGACGTTGGAACCTTGTTCGCACCAAGGGCGGACACCCCCGTGCGTCGACGCGGTGTTGAAGAGCGGCATCGAGCGCGTCGTGGTCGGCATTCTCGATCCGGATCCGCAGGTCGCCGGGCGCGGTGCTCGCTTGCTGGAGGACGGTGGCGTCGAGGTCGAGATCGGTGTGTTGGCGGGGGAGGTCGAGGACCTGCTTGCGCCGTACCTCAAACACCGGCGTACTGGCCGGCCTTGGGTCGTCCTCAAGCTCGCGGCGACGCTCGACGGGCGCATAGCCGCGCCTGACGGATCGTCGAAATGGATAACCGGTGAACAGGCCCGATCAGATGCCCATCGGCTGAGGGCGGAGTCGGGGGCGGTGCTCGTCGGGGCCGGCACCGTGCGGATCGACGACCCTGCGCTCACGGTGCGGCTTGCCTTGCCCTCGGTCGATGCCGAGCTGCCGGCGGCGAATGCTCTCGGCGGGGACGAACAAGAAGACCAACAGGCGGCTCAACCCCTTCGTGTAGTGCTCGGCGAAGCGCCGTCGGGCGCCCGGGTGCACCCGGCTCTCGAGATGTCGGGAGATCTCGGGGAGATCCTCGACGAGCTCGGAAAGCGTGGTGTTCTCCAGCTACTGGTCGAGGGCGGCGCACGGGTCGCCCACTCGTTCCACGCGTCCCGGCTCGTGGATCGTTACGTGATCTATCTGGCCCCATCGCTCTTCGGGGGCAACGACGCGCTCCCGATGTTCTCGGGACCCGGCGCGGCGACGGTCGAAGAGCTCTGGCGAGGAGATCTCGTCTCGGTTGCTCAGCTCGGATCGGACGTGCGGATCGAGCTCGCTCCGGTTTCGAGTCCGGACGGGGGCGGCACTGTGGGAGAAGCTGCGTAGAGAGGTGGCGCTGTGCCCTTTGCTTCCATAGAAGACGCCATCGAATCCGTCCGTCGCGGAGAGATCGTCGTCGTGGTCGACGACGAAGACCGGGAGAACGAGGGCGACCTCATCATGGCCGCGGAGGCGGTCACACCGGAAAAGATCGCGTTCTTCGTGGCGCATACGTCGGGCGTCATCTGCACTCCTCTCACCCCTGAACGTGCCGACCAGTTGGACTTGCCCTTGATGGTGAGCGCGAACACCGAATCACAACGAACCGCCTTTACGGTGAGCGTCGACTACAGCCACGGCACCACCACCGGAATTTCCGCGGAGGACCGCGCCGCGACGATCAAAGCCCTGATCGATCCTCACACGCGCCCAACCGACCTGAACCGACCCGGCCACATCTTCCCCTTGCGGTACCGGCCCGGTGGCGTGCTCAAACGCGGTGGCCACACCGAAGCCACGATCGACCTCGTAAAGGCGGCGGGCCTCTACCCGGCGGGAGTGCTCTGCGAGATCGTCTCCGAAGACAAGACGAGCATGGCGCGGCTTCCGGAGCTGGAGGCGTTCGCACAGAAGCACGGCCTGCTCATCGTGTCGATCGCGGATCTCATCCGATATCGACGCCACAAGGACAAGTTGGTGAGGCGCATCGCGGGGCCTGCCAGGATCCCCACGGAATTCGGGGACTTCACCGGTTATGCGTACGAGTCCGTTCTCGATGGTGAGCACCACTTGGCGGTGGTGCGGGGAGAGATCTCGGGACGCGACAACGTGCTCGTTCGAGTCCACTCCGAATGCCTGACCGGTGACGTGTTCGGCTCACGGCGGTGCGACTGTGGACCTCAGCTGCGCGAGGCCCTTCGTTTGATCGCGGAGGACGGAAACGGCGTCGTCGTGTACCTCCGAGGTCACGAGGGACGCGGGATCGGACTCGCGCACAAGCTGCGCGCATATCACCTTCAGGAACAGGGCCACGACACAGTGGACGCGAACCTCGAGCTCGGATTGCCTGTGGACAGCCGGGAGTACGGCATCGG
>DASPVS010000473.1:0-4547 GCA_035622235.1 Acidimicrobiales bacterium
GGGCCGATGAAGACGAGGTCGTTGTCGACACAGGCCTCGACGAAGGCCGGGTTCTCGGAGAGGAAGCCGTAGCCAGGGTGAATCGCGTCGGCACCTGACAGAGACGCCGCTTCGAGTATGTGTTCGATGGAGAGGTAGGTATCGCGAGGCGCAGTACCTGGAAGCCGAACCGCTTCGTCCGCCTCGGAGACGTAGGGAAGGTGCGAGTCCGCGTCGGAGAAGACGGCCACCGTCGATATGCCCATTCGCGACGCCGTACGGAAAACACGAGTTGCGATCTCCGCGCGGTTCGCGACGAGCAACTTGGAAATCGGGTGCACCGCTTCGCCCACTCCGTTCACATCCGGAAGATCCCGAATCCGCGCCTGCCGGTCACGACGTTGGAATGCACTGCGGACAGGGCGAGCCCGAGCACGGTCCGCGTCTGGCGTGGGTCGATGATCCCGTCGTCGTAAAGCCTTCCAGTCATGAACATCGCCCGGGACTCTCGATCGATCTGGTCTTCGACCGCAAGACGCTGACGTTCGTCGGCCTCCTCGTCGAAGGGCTTCCCGGCCGCTTGTGCTGCTTGACGGGCAACGATCGAAAGAACTCCGGCGAGTTGTTGAGGACCCATGACGGCGACGCGTGCGTTCGGCCACGCAAACAGGAACCGCGGATCGTACGCTCGTCCGCACATGCCATAGTTTCCGGCTCCGTACGAAGACCCCATGATCAGCGTCAAATGGGGGACCGAGCTGTTGGTGACGGCGTTGATCATCTTGGCGCCGTCCTTGATCATTCCGGCCTGCTCGTATTCGCGGCCGACCATGTAACCGGTGGTGTTCTGGAGGAACAAGAGCGGTGTGTCGGTCTGGTTCGCGAGCAGGATGAACTCGGTCGCCTTTTTGGATTCCTCCATGAAAAGGACGCCTCGTGCGTTCGCAAGAATTCCGACCGGGTACCCGTGCAACGACGCCCAACCCGTGACGAGACTCGTTCCGTACCTGGGCTTGTACTCGTCGAAGCGCGAGCCGTCGACCACACGAGCAAGGACGTCGCGCGGGTCGAACGGGACACGCGGGTCCTCGGGCACGATCCCGAGCAGATCCTCCGCGTCGTACAGAGGAGGATCGGGCACCCGGCTAGGGCCCGGACCGAGCTTGCGCCAGTTGAGATCGGCGACGATCTGTCGTCCGATGCGGATGCAGTCGAGCTCGTCGACGGCGAAATAGTCACCGAGGCCCGAAATTTCGCTGTGCATCGCCGCGCCGCCCAGTTCTTCGTCGTCGGATGTCTCCCCGGTCGCCATGAAGACGAGCGGCGGTCCCCCGAGGAACACTTTCGCTCTTTTGTCGACCAACACGGCGTAATCACACATCCCCGGCACGTACGCGCCGCCGGCGGTGGAGTTGCCGAAAACGAGAGCCACCGTCGGAATCGACTCACACGACAACCGTGTCAGGTCCCGAAAGATCTGACCCGCGGGCACGAACAGGTCGCCTTGGGTGGGTAGGTCGGCCCCTCCGGACTCCACCAGATTGACGACCGGCAAGCGGTTTTCCCTCGCGATCTGAAGCGCACGTAGGACCTTTTTGAGGGTGTACGGATTCATCGTTCCGCCTCGAACGGTCGGGTCGTGCGCGATCAGCACGCATTCCACGTCGCTGATCACCCCGATGCCGGTGACGACACTCCCCCCGACGTTGAATTCGGTCCCCCAAGCTGCCAGCGGGGAGAGCTCCAAGAACGCGGAGTCCTGGTCCAAGAGCAGCTCGATCCGCTCGCGAGCGAGCATCCGACCTCGTGCCCGGTGGCGTTCGACGTACCTCGGTCCCCCGCCGGCGCAAGCCTCGAGCAGCTGCAGTTGATGCTCCTCGAGCAGCACTTCGAGCGCTTTCCTGTTCGACTTGAAAGTGCTGGAAGAGGTGTCCACGTGGGAGCGAATCTGTTCCACCGAGAAACCATAGGCGGGGGCGCCCGCCCGCCACACGGAGCCGAGTCGCGACGCTGCTCGAACCCAAGGCGTCTATGCCGGACATGGAACTAGGGTTTGTCTGAAAGAGGCGGGGTACAGACGTCGGCCACACGGCCGCACGGCCAGAACACAAGGGGAGCGACAGTGGAAGTTCGCAACAAGCTGTACATCGGAGGCGAGTGGACCGCCTCGACCGGCAGCGGGACCCTGGATGTCATCGACTCCAACACCGAAGAGGTGATGGGGACAATCCCGGAAGGCACCGTCGAGGACGTCGACAAGGCCGCGAGGGCCGCCGCGGACGCGTTCCCGGTCTGGTCCGAGACCCCACGGGAAGAGAGGGCGAAGTTCCTCACCCGGATATCGGAAGGTCTGGCCGCCCGAAAGGACGAGCTCGGGAAACTCATAGCCCGCGAGGTGGGCATGCCGGTGATGCTTTCCACGATCATCCAAGCCGGGCTTCCAGCAGGGGTTTTCGCTGAGATGGGCGAGGCGCTCGACGCGTTTCAGTGGGAAGAAGAAGTTGGCAACTCGATCGTCGTCCGTGAACCGGTCGGCGTAGTCGGTGCGATCACCCCGTGGAACTACCCGCTGTATCAGATCGCACTGAAGGTGGGACCTGCCATGGCGGCAGGATGCACCGTCGTCCTGAAGCCCAGCGAGGTGGCACCCCTCAACGCCTTCGTCCTGGCGGACGTGGTGGCGGAAGCCGAGTTGCCACCCGGCGTCTTCAACCTCGTGAGCGGAGTTGGACCCGTTGTCGGCGAGGCGATCGCTTCGCACCCGAAGGTCGACATGGTGTCGTTCACCGGATCGACTCGCGCGGGAAGGCGAGTAATGCAACTTGCGGCGGAGTCGGTCAAAAAGGTCGCTCTCGAGCTCGGTGGGAAGTCCCCGAACGTGATCTTGGAAGACGCGGATCTGGACGCGGCGATCCCCGCCGGCGTCGCGGCGTGTTACATGAACTCCGGACAGACGTGCTCGGCGCTCACGAGGATGCTGGTACCACGTTCTCGATTGGCCGAGGTGGAAGAGAAGGTGAAGGTGGTGGCCGAGGCGTTCAAGCCGGGCGACGCTTTCGATCCGGAGACGCGCTTGGGCCCGCTCGTGTCCGCCGTCCAGCGCGAGCGTGTGCGCGGTTACATCCAAAAGGGAGTCGACGAAGGAGCGAGACTGGTCACGGGCGGCGCGTCAGCGCCCGAAGGCCTGGACAACGGCTACTTCGTCCGCCCGACGGTTTTCTCGGACGTCACGGGCGACATGACGATCGCTCAAGAAGAGATCTTCGGCCCAGTGCTCTCGATCCTTCCCTACGACACCGAGGACGAAGCCTTGGAGATCGCGAACGGCACGGTATACGGGCTGGCGGGAGCAGTGTGGGGAGGTGACCGCGACCACGCCGAAAAAGTGGCTCGCAAACTGCGTACGGGTCAGGTCGACGTGAACGGCGGTGCGTTCAACCCGAGCGCGCCGTTCGGCGGGTACAAGCAATCAGGGATCGGACGCGAACGTGGGCGTTTCGGACTCGAGGAGTTCCTGGAGGTGAAGTCCGTTCAGCGCTGATCGAAGCTGACTCGGACCCACGAAGAACTCGATTTCCACGAAGAACTCGATGTCCGATCCCGAACCTCAGATCGCCACGCCTGAACCGAGGCCGAGCTCCCATCCCGCAATCGCCGGGCGTGAGGACTCGATGGACGCTCTTGCAGACACCGTCCGCAGGTTGATCGATCTCGTGGTCACCTGCGACGTGCCCGACGACCTGGCGAGATCGGTACAGGCGGAGCTGCAAAGTGCCTGCGAGCGGCTGGAGCCGAGTCGCAGTGATCCGCCGCATCCACGCTTCGTGCTACGGCCGGGAAACGGCCCGACGACGATGGTCGACTCGATGCCCTACGACGTGGTCATAGGGCCCTACAACCCCCTCGCCCTGCCGGTCACGATCGAGCTCGAACCGCCGAAAGCGGTCGGCAGGGCCACGTTCACCACGCCTTACGAAGGGGCGCCGGGTTGGGTTCACGGAGCGGTCATCGCAGGGGCATTCGACATCGTCCTCACCGCGGCCAACAGGTTGCAGAGCTCGGCCGGGCCTACAACCAGCCTTGCGCTCCGTTTTCTGAAACCGACGCTGCTCCATGAAGAGGCTCGATTCGAAGCATGGATCGAGCAAATACGCGGTAACCGAATCACGAGCCGGGGCCAGCTCATCCAAAAGGATCGGGTGACAGTCGAAGCCGAGGGCGAATTCGCCGTCGTGGACCCGAAGCTGATGGGACTTCCGGGCCGGCTCTGACGGAACGGCTCTGACGGAACGGCTCTGGCGGAGCGGCTCTGACGGAACGGCTCTGACGGAACGGCTCGCCGGACTTCAGCTGCTCACGTCGGTCGGGACCTCGCACCGATCGGAGAATCCCTGGCTCTTCAGACCGAGCCCGGCGTTGAACCGAGACCTGTAATTCTCGAGAGCGACCCAGGCCGCCAGCTCCACGATCTCCGCGTCGTCGAAGTGGGCGTGCAGCCGCTCGACGAGCTCATCGGAAATCCGGACGGGCGTCGCTGTCGCCGCCTCGGCGTACTCCAGGACGACACG
>DASPVS010000474.1:0-6889 GCA_035622235.1 Acidimicrobiales bacterium
CGACAGGGAAAGACCACGACGAGCCGACCTGGCCTTGCTGGTTCTGTTCGGTGTTCTCTGCTTGGGATTCTGGGTAGGGGTGGCATTCGTCCTCATACGCGTCACGTAACGCTGGACCACGTCTAGATCAAGCAGAACCCGCTTCGACGCCCAGGAGACGATCACGTACGAGACGTCGGCTCCTGTCGATTCACCGCTGCCACACGATCACCGGCTTTAAGGTCCACGAGAGGCTCGTGTGGTCCGGCCGGCTGGCTTCATCCGACGAGCTGGCCCCCTGAACACCACAGGTTGGAAAGAGGTATGTCGGTGCAGGGGTTCAGGGTCGGCAGGTCGGTGTCCGCAGGGTCGGTCAGCGAAGGTGCGCCGGGAAGAGGCTCCATCACGACTCCCGTTGTCGTCGGGTAGTTGGCGGATGAGCAAGACGACCCGCTCAGCAAACCGGAGTCGCATTCGGCTTGGATGAGCAGGGTGCCGTCCGTGTTTGCCCCGAGCAGACTGGTCTTGGCCGTGCGTGCACCGCAGGTCGAAGGTGCCAGTTGCGGGTAGCCATCGATGACGTCGGCGTTGGTGGCCTCACCGCTCTCCGTCGCGCTGTCGGTGTTGCCGACGAAGCAGTTCTCAGGCTCATTGCTTCCGATCAGGAGGTTTCCGAGGTCGGCATTGTCGGCGTTGCCCAGCGTGCTGTTGTTCGTGAAGGTGTTGTCAATGGCCGCGTCACCTTCTGGGTCGTAAATGCAACTCACCCCGAGATTGCCGAGGAGGGAGGACACATCGAGCCCCCCTGTTCCCTTGCAGGTCTTTCCGTCAGAACGGAGGTTCGGATCCGGATAGGGGACGAAGAGAAGGCCGTACCCCTCGTTTCCCTCATAGGTATTGCCGATCACCACATCGTTGCGTCCGCCTGAGACGGTCTGTCCGGTCGCTGTCGGCCCGAGGCCCGCCGTGCCGCTCACCGGAACGTTCGGGTTGTTGTTGTTTTCGACGAGGTTCCCCGGGCCGAAGACCCAACAGGAGTAGATGATCGGATCGGTTCCAGGAACCGGCTGTGACCCCGGAACGTCCTTGTCACCGGGGCACTCACCGTTCTGGGGAGGCGGGGGGTCACCGGTGAGAGCGGTGTTGGTGTCGAGGCCCTCTTTGTTGTTGTCGAACGTCGAATTCTGAATGAAAAGCTGGCCGCCCGAGTTGGTTCCCGAGTACCCGAGGGCGTTGTCCTCGAACCAGCCGTCGTCGACCGTTGCGTCGCAGACCCGGTGACACGCCCCTATGTAGGCCCCGGAGTCTGCGAAGTTATTCGCATAAATCTGGTTCCATGACCCGCGCGAGGAGTTGGAAGAGAAGATCCCATACAGAGCGCACGTGTTGCAGAAGCTCGCGGCGTCTGGATTGGTGCTCCCGCCGGGCGTGCTCTGGAAGTACGTGGATGTGGCTGTCAGATAGCTGCCTTCGTAGTCCCTGAGCCCGATCTTCCCGCTACCGTCCCCGCCGTTCCACCAGAGCTCGTTGCCGGAATCACTCCCCGAGGTAGTGCCGTCGAGGTAGTTGCAGACCGTGAGGTTGTCGATAGACACGTCGTTGGCCCACACCACTATGCCGTTCTGGCCAAGATCGTCCGGGCCAAAATTCTGATCGTCTTCGTTCGGGCTGCAGGGCCCAGTCTCGTCGGGCATGTTGGGAAGGGTCCCGTCGACGATCACCGAGTTGCGGTCGACGCCTACGAGGTGGATGTCGTTGGTCTGGATGAGGACACCTCCGTACCAACCCTCCGCCGTTTCCTGGTTCGGGCCGGTGATCGAGGCGTCATCGTCCTCGTGGTAATCGCCCGGGGCGATGAAGATCCAGTCACCAGGCTTGGAGGCATTCACCGCCGCCTGGATCGTGCTGAAGGTCTGCGCCGGAGGAGTGGTGACGTCGTCGTAACTACCGACGTACAGCACCTCCGGAGGAGCCTTTTTGGCGACGGCACTCTGTGGCGCAGCGACCATGACCATCAGTCCCATCAGCGCACCCGACGTGCCGACCATCAACGTCCGAAGAACTCGTCCTGACCGCATGCTCTCCCCCGATTCGTTGGCTCCCGTTGTCTCGCATCCGGGCTACGACACTGCCCACATGCTGCCCGGGCAGGGCTGTCGAAACCTCATCAAGATTGAGGAAAAGCGTAGCGCTCGCCGACCCGCCGCGAGTTGGGAACTGTGCGAGTTGGGAACTGTGACAGCAAGAGTCGACTGACGGCGTGCTTCCTCGACACTCGCGTCGTGGCTCGTTGCACGCGGGCGACTCCAGCAGTCGGTTGCGCCTGTGACCGAGCGCTCGTGAACGACGAAGAACTGTGCGTCGGTGTCAGTACTGGATCGACTGCGCAATTGGTCGGTCGAGGCCCGCGCGTACGCTCGAGGCATGACCTCGCTTCCCCCTGCTACCTCCCATCAACGCGACCGGGCCCTCGATGTGCTGCTGAGCGGGAGCCTCGAGCCCATCGTCGACATGGTGGCTTGGTCGACGGCGCTCGACGCCTATGAAGTCGCGTCTGCGAATGGGGCTGTGCGGTTTCGCCGCGAGCGAGATTCGGACGCCCGGTTCGTCGTCGAGTGGGTCACCGGACAGAGCCCCGTTGCAGTCCAGGACCAGACACGGTTTGCGGGGCTTGACGCGGAGCGAGCCACGCCGCATCCGATTCGCAACCTCAACAGCTACCCCAACGCGTTCGAGCAGTTCGCCCAGTTGTTTGACCACGCGTCGGCGCCTGACTTGTGCGTGATCCACAGCGCGGCGCACAACTGGGCTGATCAGGGTGGTCACCTCGGAGAGCACGGATCTCTAGGCGTCGTGCAGGCGAGAGCACCCTTCATCGTCGCCGGAGCAGGTGCGGCGAGGCTTGGGATGGCAGACATCGGATGCCGACTGATCGACGTGGCACCCACAGCCCTGCAATTTCTTGGCGCCAAGGGGACGGTCGAGGGGGGCGCGAAGGTGCTCTCGCACCAGGACGGATCGGTGATCGAGGACCTTGTCGACGGACACGGGCAGGCGCGGCACCTCATCGGGTTCCTCTGGGACGGCACCAACCCGAATGTGCTCTACGACCTGGCGGCTAGGGGCGACGCCCCAAACGTGGCGCGCCTTATCGCAGAAGGGACGGCCTGTCGCTATGGGGCGTTGGCTTCGCTCCCAACAGTAACGCTGGCCAACCACACGACGATCCTGACCGGTAGCCACCCTGGTCATAACGGGATCCTTCACAACGCCTGGATCGATCGACGCACCGGCGCGCAGGTGATCACCAACTCGCCTGCAACCTGGGCAACTTCCATGCAATGGTTGAACGTCGGGGTCGAAACGATGCATCACGCGGCAAAGCGCGTCCGGCCCGGGACGACCGCCTCCATCAATGAGCCATGTGATGCCGGCGCCGACTATTCGACGTTCGGCTTGGTACGTAACGGCGAACGGCCGTCACCCTCCCCACCTGAAGACCTTCCGGACGCCACCCCGCGATTCGTACGGCCCAGCAAGGACTACCGATGGTCCTCGCGCGCCGATCACACGGCAGTCGAACAATTCACACGGGTATGGCGCGACGACGATCAGCCGGTCTTCACTTGGGTCAATTTCACGCTGACCGACGCTGCGTTCCACGAGGGTGGTCCATACTCCGAAATGGCGGCGAGCGCCGTCTGTGACAGCGACGCGCGGTTAGGCAGGATCTTGGAGGTAGTCGAGCGGAGCGGACTGTGGGATCAATGCGCCTTCTTCCTGGTTGCCGACCATGGAATGCAGGAGTCCGACCCTGCGGTGCAAGGGGACTGGGACGTGGCGCTCGCGGAAGCGAACGTTCCGGTTCGCGACGAAGGGTACGGTTTCCTGTACCTCAGCGAACCTCGAGCGTGACGATGGGCATGGGGCCGCACAACCACCCAGTCGAACCTCCGCACACCTGACATTGAGGGCCACTCAACTCAGAATGTTGACCGCGCGTGAAACGACCACGGCGACGGTTACGAGTGATGCGAAGGACTGCAACATCATAAGCAGCTTGGCCCATGACGTAAGGGGCATTGTGTCCGTGGGGCTGAACGCTGTCGCATTGGTGAAGGAGGTGTAGAGATAGTCGAGAAAGTCAGGTGTCCATTGAGGGGCAGCACCCGGTGTTGACATCTGCGGAAAGAGGAAATCCGGACGCCCGTGGTCGGTCCGTTGTCTGAGGGCGGGGCCACCACGGTCAAGTTCCCAGTACCAAAGTCCAAATACGATGACATTGGTGAGCCATATCGGTACAGATGCGTAAACCAAGGGCCTGCCTGTGGCCTTTGAGCCGTAGAGCAGGGATTGGATGAGTTCGGCGAGCGAAACGAAATTCGCAACGGTGATCAACGCGATCAGTGCAATGCCGACGATTCTGAGCCGGGTCTGCTCTTCTGAGATCCCTCCGGGACTCGCAATCAGGAGAACCAAGAAGAGCACTCCTTCAAGGCCGGGGATGAGACCCCGGTTTCCCAGTCCCTTTATGAGCCTGTCCGGAAGGGACAACTGAAGAGCGATTGCCACCACGACCGCCAGCAGAGCGGGCCAACGAGGCTCACGCCTGGAGGCAATTCCCCAGGCAGCAGCTTCTCTGGGCGACCGCTGCGGCTCGTCGTCCACCAGTCCAAGGTAACGCAGACCGAGACACTCACCACGGGCTTCTGTCCGTGGAATTAGACCGAGCCCTCCGATCGTGATTCGTGAGTAGCTCGAGAATCTCGGGCTTCACGCGTTGCAACCTAAATCAGTGCCCGCTCGACCACGGTGTAGTTCTCTCCTGCCTTTGTCCATAACGCTGCAGGGAACTCTCGTCCCGATTCTCCGAGCGAGACTCGTAAGGTGCTCGACCAGCGATACGCATCGACGGAGCTCCATGACGGCGGATTGTCCTGGTACATCGAGGGCGATATACCCACACGTTCTGAGCGGCCTCCCGCCGTCAGGTATCGAGTCGGGCACCGTTTACGATTCTGTGTGAACAGGCGGGCGGCTCTGGACCTCGTGGCCGTAAGCCGACTCTCGAGAAGGACGCCGTCAGCCCGCACGGTCAGAGGTTGCGGCAAAGGAGTTTCCGTCATGAACACGTTGCATCTGTGGAATTTTCCGCAAGCCTTCCGTCACGTTGCGCGTATCAAGGCCGTGCAACAACTGATCGACTCTGAAGTTGCTGGAGTAGGCGGAGACGGACCGTCTTGAACGTTTCGTACGGCTGGCCGTGCCGGATTCGCCGGAAGTTGCTTGCGACGTTGGCGATCGTGGCGCTGAGCACTGCCGCGTCCGCCTGTGGGTCCACAGCTCCCTCTGGACCCGGCACCCCTGACGACAGCGAAGCGCCGGCCCCGCTGAGCGCAGGTGGACACGAGACGGTCCGTTACTGCAGCGGCGAGTCGATGCTGCTTACCGCACCGGATTCCAGTGGCATCAGGCCGGCCGTGCTCTTCGTTCACGGCGGCGATTGGATGGGTGGCAACCTCGAAGAGACGGGGTTCATCGACCATCTCCGTCCGGCCCTCAATCAGGCTGGCTTCGTCGTCGCCGCGATCAACTATCGACTGGCGCCGAGATACAAAGCGCCGGCCCAGGCAGTGGACACCGCTTGCGCGCTCAGGTATCTCAGGGCCTGGGCCCGCCCGCTCGGCATCGACCCCCATGAGATCGGCGCGTGGGGCGACAGCGCGGGGGGCCAACTCGTCAGCTTGGCCGCGACTGCGCCCCGCTCCGCCGGGTTCTTCGTCGGCCCTTACCAGCAGCAATCAAACCGGCCCCAGGCTGTCGTGGACATGTACGGAATCGTGGACCTGCCCGCTGAGGTTCGCTACCTTCGGACGCTCCAAGGGGGAGACAAACTGGCCGCATCCCAGATCGCTCGCATCATCGGCTCCGCGTCGACAACGGAAGCAGGCGAGGACTTGGTACAGCTCAGCCCGGTGACATACGTGAGCCCGGGCGACCCCCCGTTCCTGATCCTGCAGGGCACCGCTGACACGATTGCTCCGCCTTCGCAGTCCGAAGACCTCGCCGCAAAACTGCATGCGGCCGGTGTACCGGTGCAGCTGGTGCTCGTCACCGGCGGTCAGCACGGGCTCGAGACGCCCGGTGAAAGACCGAGTGAACCCCAGCTTGTACACCAGGTCGTGGAGTGGTTCTCAGGGGAGCTCGACGGCTCGCATGGTTCAGCTGGCTAGGAAGAGGAACCAAATTCACGCGTGGAAATCCCGAACGAGTGGGCTGGGAGTTGCGAACGACCTCGCAGGTCGCGTCTCGGACGCCACTCCCGGTCGAGTTGCTTTGGACTCTCGTTACTCTGCTCTTCATGGCTTCGGACCCGGAGAACTGGGCTGATGCCTACGTCAAGCGAGCGAGGTCTGCTCCTCGCGTCAACTCGATCGACGCATCTCGACTGGCGGGATTGGCTCAAAGTGGCAACGAGGAGGCTCTGGCTGATCTGCTTCAGGCCCACGGTCGACTTGTCGTTAGGACAGCCTCCAAATACCACGGTCGCATGGAGCTAGGCGATGCGCTCCGATTAGGCGATGAGGGTCTGAAGCGTGCAGCCCAACGCTTCAACGCGTCAAAGGGAATCCCGTTTTCGAGCTACGCCACGTGGTGGATTCGGCAGGCAATCGTTCGCGGGTTCAAAGCTGACGGCGCGCCGTGACCGTGGCTCTCTGAAAAGCCGCCCTACCACTAGCGCAGCTGCCAAGATCGGCGACACCCCTAGCGCAGCTGCCAAGATCGGCGACCACCGTCAACAAGTGAAGAAGAACCTCACCGGTTTTCCAGCGAGGACGTGCGAGGTGCACAACACAGGCCCCGTCGGCTTGACCGCCTTGACACTGAGCCCGAGGTTGCTGAGTGTCGT
>DASPVS010000475.1:0-6758 GCA_035622235.1 Acidimicrobiales bacterium
CCACCACTGGATCTCCGTGGACGACGGAGGTCGAATCCACGTAGTCGACAAAGGCGAGGGCCCCGCTCTCGTCCTCCTGCACGGGGTGTTGCTGTCGTCGTCGATCTGGGTGCACCAATTCGAAGACCTGACCCGCAACCACCGGGTCATCGCGATCGATCTGCGCGGGCACGGTCAATCGCTGCCAGGTCGAGATGGTTTCGGCTTGCCGGACAACGAAGGTGCGATCCACACGCGAGCTGCCAAATGGCCGGGGATCCAAAGGATCGCCGCGGATGTACGCCAAGTGCTCGATTCGCTCGAGGTCCGCGACGCGGTCGTGGTCGGCCACTCGATGGGTGGGATGGTCTCGCTCGAGATGGTGCGCAGCATGCCCCCCGAGGAGCTGGCCGAGCGGATCTCAGCGTTGATCCTCGTAGATACCACAGCCGGTCCGGTGGTCTCGCTCCCCGGATGGCACAAATTCGCCTCGGCGACGGCTCCTCTCTCCTCGAGAGGTCTGCTCGCGGCGGACCGACTGGGAGCAAGGCACCTAGCGACCAGAGATCTGCGATGGTGGTCTGCACGTTTCGGTTTCGGAGCCGAAGCGCCTCCCACGCAAGTTCGTTTCGTCGAGGCGCTCATAGGCGCCACGCCTTCGTCAACGTTCGCCGCCTTGACGCCTTCGTTGGCGGCTTTCGACGTTTCGCGGGAGCTCGACTCAAGGGCTCCGCGATCGCTCGTGATCGTCGGCTCCCACGACCATCTCACACCGGTGCGCCAGTCGAGGCGGCTGGTCGAAACACTGCCGGTCGCAGAGTTAGTCGAGCTCCCACGTTGTGGCCACATGCCAATGCTCGAACGCCGTCACGAGTTCTCCCGGCTGTTAGCCGAGTTCTCCGACAAGGTCGGCGATGGCGCGGTACGCGACGGCTGACGCCTCGCGCCTCGAGGCGCTGCGAGAGAGCGCACTCGGATGCACGCGTTGTGCACTCGCATCCGGACGCACCCAGGTCGTGTTCGGCGTCGGTTGTGCTACAGCCTCACTGATGTTCGTGGGTGAAGGCCCCGGTCGTGAGGAGGACCGGTTAGGAGAGCCCTTCGTGGGACGTTCGGGGAAGCTGCTCGACAAGCTCATGCAGCAGGAGATCGGAATCGACCGCAGCAGTTGCTACATCGCAAACGTCGTCAAGTGTCGGCCGCCCAACAACCGTGACCCACTGCCCAACGAGATCGAAGCGTGTCGCCCGTACCTCGAAGCTCAACTCGAGCTCATCGCTCCGGAGGTGGTCGTCACGTTGGGCAACTTCGCGACTCGGCTGCTTCTCGACTCGAGTGCTGGGATCAAAACGTTGCGGGGGAGGTCCTATCCGTTCAGAAACGGGCATCTCGTTCCCACATACCATCCAGCGGCGGCTCTGCGAGGAGGAGACGAGGTGGTGGCGGAAATGCGTGCGGATCTCGTTCGAGCGAAGTTGATACTCGACTCGATACCGAATTGACGAGAGCTCACGCCGGATCTTCGACCGCCGGGTCGCCGACAATGCCTTTGACGCTACGGACGACATCTCCCGACCAGACTCGTGCGGTGGGAGAGGCGATCGCGAACCTGAGCCGACCGGGGGACGTAATTGTCCTGGTTGGCGACGTCGGAACCGGGAAGACCACATTGGCCCAGGGGTTTGCGAGGGGACTCGGTGTCGAGACCATCGTGACCAGCCCTACCTTTACCTTGGTGCACCCGTATGACGTAACAGGAGCCGGTGAGACTCGGACCCTCCTTCACGCGGATCTGTATCGATTGGATCGCTTGCGCGACGTGGTCGACCTCGGTTTGGACGAGCTAGTCGAAGACGATGCGGTGGCGCTGGTCGAGTGGGGCGACGCGGCACCCGATGTGCTCGGTCCCGACCGTCTGCATGTTTCGCTCAGTATTGATCTGCCAGAGATTGTTCTTCCAGAGATTGCTTTGCCAGAGCCCGATGCTGAGACATTTGGAATGAACGAAGACTGTGTCCGCGAGCTGTCAATCTGCTGGTACGGCCCTTCGTGGGACTCCCGTTCGTCCGCGCTAGCTGCGGTTTTGGAGCAGTGGCCCAGTCGTTCGCAGAGATCGGTGTAGGCAGAGGTCTCAACTGTGTTGCTACTCGCCATAGAAACAGCTACAGAAGCTGCAGGGGTCGCACTGGCTGACGATACGGGCCCCATCGTCGAGATCTCGACGGCTGTAGGACGACGCCACGCTGAAACCCTCGTGCCAGCTGTGGAAAGTGCATGTCGATTCGCGAACGTCGCGCTGAGCGAGGTGTCAGCGGTCGCGGTGGACATCGGTCCGGGCCTCTTCACGGGATTGCGCGTGGGAGTGGGAACTGCGAAGGCGCTCGGTTTCGCGCTCGGGGTCCCAGTTGTCACAGCATCAAGCTTGGAGGTCCTTGCCTTGGGTGCGCTGAGCGCGCTCGACGCCCTCCGGTCGCGCCCAACTACGTCCCAGATCGTTTCAGTGGTCGACGCGCGCAGGGGAGAGGTCTATTGGGCCGTCTTCGAAGAAGGACCCGACGGTTTTCCCCGCCTCGTACGACCAGAGCGGACGAGCCCCCCTGCGCAACTCGCGGACGAAGTCGCGGGCTCAAATGCACTGCTCGTGGGGAACGGTGCGGTGCGTTATAGGGAGTTGCTCGAGGGGATATTCGGCGAGGTAGCAGGCACATCGTTGGCGAGCCCTGCTCCTCGAGCGTTGGCGGCGATAGGCGCGTGGCGCCTCCGTCACGACGACGTCCACGATGCCGCAGATGTGCTGCCGCTCTACCTTCGAGAAGCTGACGTGAGGATCAACTGGGAAGCCCGCCGTCCGCAACGGATCGAACCCAGCGATCTCGAACCCAACGATCTCGAACCCAACGATCTCGACAGGGAGCCGGCATGACGAGCGACGGCGCCCCTTCGGCGGACCACGGACCGGACGATCCAGAGGACGGAGACGCCTCGTTCGATCCTGACGGCGAATCTGTCGTCGGCGCAGTTCGTATCGTGCCGATGCGCAGGCGTTTGTTGCGATCGGTTCTCCGAATCGAAGAGACCGCGTACCCGAAACCCTGGTCCGCGACGCTCTTCCTCTCGGAACTCTCTCAACGGCGCAGCCGCCGTTACACCGTCGCGACGATCGGGCCTTTGGTAGTCGGGTACGCCGGGCTCATGCTGGTCGGCGAAGAAGGACACGTGACGACAATGACGGTCGACCCCGCATGGCAAGGTCGTCGAATCGGGACGGTGCTCCTTCTCGATCTGGCCCGTTCTGCACCTCGGCTAGGAGTGAAGCATCTGACACTCGAAGTTCGCGTTGCCAACGCTCCGGCTCAAGCCCTTTACCGTCGATTCGGCTTCGCACCCGTAGGAGTGAGGAAGAACTATTACAGCGAGACGGGTGAGGATGCCCTTGTGATGTGGGCGAACGACGTCGACAGCACGGGGTACGCCGAACGCTTGGGAGAGATCGAAACCGATATGCGCAGCGGCTCGTGACCGGACCCGTCGTTCTCGGTATCGAGACCTCGTGCGACGAGACAGCAGCTGCAGTTGTGAGCGCCGAAGGGGGTGTGCTCTCGTCGGTCGTATCGAGTCAGGTGGATGTCCACGCCGTGTACGGCGGTGTCGTTCCCGAGTTGGCGGGGCGCGCACATCTCGAGCTGTTGAACCCGGTGATCGACCTCGCTCTAACCCGAGCCGGGTCGAGGGGCGCAACCCGCAGCGGATCAGGTTTCACGAAAACGAAGTCGCCCGTCGACGCCGTCGCCGCCACGATCGGGCCCGGGCTCATAGGGGCTCTGCTCGTGGGCTTGAGCGAAGCGAAAGCGCTCTCCTTGGCCTGGGGCGTCCCCTTCGCCGGTGTGAACCACCTGGAAGGCCACCTTTTCGCCACTCTTATCGACCATCGCGAGATCGATTGGCCGCTCGCGGTCCTCCTGGTGTCTGGGGGGCACACAATGCTCGTCTCGATGGAGGGCCCGGGTCGCTACCGGCTTCTCGGCGAGACGGTCGACGACGCGGCCGGAGAGGCGTTCGACAAGGTCGCTCGTTTTCTGGGCCTCGGATACCCGGGTGGACCGGCGATCGAAAGGATCGCAAGGGGCGGCGACCCGACGCGTCTCGCACTGCCGAGGGCAATGCTCGAAGAAGGGCTCGATATGTCCTTCAGCGGCCTGAAGACAGCCGTGGTGCGGTCGGTAAAGAGATCGCCCGAGATATCCAACGAGGACGTCGCGGCTTCGTTCCAACAGGCGGTCGTGGACGTCCTTGTGACGAAGACGCTGAGGGCTGCAGAACGCGTCCACGCCCGCGGGGTCTGTCTGGCGGGAGGAGTCGCCGCCAACGGACCCCTTCGTAGGGCGCTGGCGGAGGCGGCCGCGGGCCTCGGCCTGGGAGTGTTTCTCCCGAGCCGGGAGATGTGCACCGACAACGCCGCGATGGTGGCGGCCGCCGGGGCCTGGCAGCTCGAGCACATCGGCCCGACCCCGCTCGACATCGGAGCCGACCCGGGACTCCGACTGACGCTCATCGACCTCCCCGGTTGAACTGACCTCCCCGTCCCGCTAGATTGGCACTCGCAAGGTCAGAGTGCTAACAGTGCCCACAGGAGGCCCGCCCGCTATGAACCTCCAGCCCCTCGACGATCGCATCGTCGTCCGCCCAGGTGAGTCCGAGGAGACCACCGCGTCCGGCCTGGTCATTCCAGACACGGCCAAGGAAAAGCCCCAGCAAGGCGAAGTGCTAGCGGTCGGCCCCGGACGCCGCGCCGAGAACACCGGCGAGCTGATCGCCGTCGACGTGAAAGTCGGCGACACGGTCGTCTACTCCAAGTACGGCGGCACCGAGATCACGGTCGACGGTGAGGACCTCCTCATTCTCACCGCCCGCGACGTCCTCGCCAAGGTCAAGAAGTAACCCCTCTCGAAGATCAAACGCCAAGATCAAAGAAGTAATCAAAGAAGTAACAGGGAAGGTTCCTCATGCCCAAGCAGCTCAAATTCGACGATGCTTCGCGGCGCGGCCTCGAAGCCGGTGTCGACAAGCTCGCTAACACCGTCAAGGTCACGTTGGGCCCCAAAGGGCGCAACGTGGTCGTCGACAAGAAGTTCGGCGCGCCGACCATCACCAACGACGGTGTCACCATCGCCCGCGAGGTCGAGCTCGAAGACCCGTTCGAGAACATGGGAGCGCAGCTGGTAAAGGAAGTTGCGACGAAGACGAACGACGTGGCCGGTGACGGGACCACGACTGCGACCGTCCTCGCCCAGTCCCTCATTCACGAAGGACTTCGCAACGTAGCCGCGGGTGCCAACCCCTTGGCGCTCAAGTCCGGCATCGAAAAGGCCGTCGCCGCCAGCGTCGACTCGATCCGTGAGCAGTCGAAGGAGATCGATTCGAAGACCGAGATAGCGCAGGTAGCGGCCATTTCGGCGGCGGACATGTCGATCGGCGAGGTTCTCGCCGAAGCGATCGACAAAGTCGGCAAGGACGGGACCGTGACCGTCGAGGAGTCCAACACCTTCGGCCTCGAGCTCGAGTTCACCGAGGGCATGCAGTTCGACAAGGGCTACCTGTCGCCTTATTTCGTGTCCGACCCCGAGCGCCAGGAATCCATTCTCGACGAACCCCTCGTGCTGATCGCCAATCAGAAGGTGAGCGCGGTCCACGATCTCGTTCCGGTTCTCGAAAAGGTCATGCAGACCGGAAAGCCTCTTCTGATCATCGCCGAGGACGTCGAAGGCGAAGCTCTTGCGACGCTCGTCGTGAACAAGATCAGGGGGACGTTCGTGTCCGTGGCCGTAAAGGCGCCCGGCTTCGGAGAGAGGCGCAAGGCGATGCTCCAGGACATGGCCGTCCTGACCGGAGCCCAGGTGATCTCGGAGGAGATCGGCTTGAAGCTCGAGAATGCCACCCTTGACCTGCTGGGGCGTGCGCGCAGGGCGATCATCACAAAGGACGACACCACCCTCGTCGAGGGCGCCGGCTCCGAGGAAGAGGTCAACGGGCGTATCGCTCAGATCAAGCGAGAGATCGAGGAGACCGACTCGGACTGGGACCGCGAGAAGCTGCAGGAGCGCCTAGCCAAGCTCGCTGGCGGCGTCGCCGTGGTCCGGGTAGGTGCCGCCACCGAGGTGGAGCTGAAGGAGAAGAAGCACCGCATCGAGGACGCGTTGTCCGCAACTCGTGCAGCGATCGAAGAAGGGATCGTCGCCGGTGGTGGTACAGCGCTCGTCCGAAGCCGTCCGGCGGTGGAAAAACTCGCCGCTTCCCTCGACGGCGACACAGCGACCGGAGCCCGCATCGTCGCCAAGGCGCTCGAAGAGCCCCTCAAGTGGATTGCGATCAACGCCGGACTCGAAGGCGCCGTAACCGTCCGCCAGGTCGAAGCCGAGTCCGGTACCACCGGTTTGAACGCCACCACAGGGAGTTACGAGGACCTTCTAAAGGCGGGCGTGATCGACCCGGCCAAGGTCACCCGCTCTGCGTTGCAGAACGCTGCTTCGGTCGCCGGTCTGCTTCTCACGACCGAGGTAACCGTTGCTGACAAGCCCGAAAAGGTCGATGCCGCAGCCGCAGCCGCGGCCGCCGCTGGTGGCATGGCCGGAATGGGCGGCATGGGCGGAATGGGGATGATGTAGATACCCCCGCCGGCAGTGGCGGTCGCCAAGTAATCCCGCGTCCCCCGGGTGCGTACCCGGGGGCGCCGCCACCTTGGGCCTCGCACAGCGCATTGGTCGGAGCGCCGATACCGCTGC
>DASPVS010000476.1:0-4362 GCA_035622235.1 Acidimicrobiales bacterium
CGGGAACGAGGGGCAGCACGCACGGCGAGAGGAAAGAGAGCATCCCGGCGCCGAAGGCCACTAGCAGGCCGAGGGGGTCGGCGGAAATGGTCGCCGGAGAGTTCATAGTCGAGCCACCACGTCAAGGCTTTCAGCCGTTGGAGCGACGCACCAACTCCAGATCGGCGTCGACCATCACGCCCACCATCTGAGCAAAGTCGAGCGTCTGTTCCCAGCCGAGCTCTTCGCGGGCCCGGGTCGCGTCGCCGACCAGGAGGTCCACTTCCGCCGGTCTCAGGAATCGCTCGTCGACGACCACGTGCTCCTGCCAATCGAGGCCCACGTGTGCGAAGGCGATCTCGCACAGGTCGCGCACCGAGTGGGTCTCACCGGTCGCGACCACATAGTCGCCGGGCTCGTCGCGCTGCAGCATCAACCACATCGCCCGCACATAATCCCCCGCAAATCCCCAGTCCCGTTTGGACTCGAGGTTGCCGAGCGGCAGCTTCTCCTCCAAGCCGCTCGCGATCCGCGCCACGCCGTAGGAGACCTTCCTCGTCACGAATTCGAGCCCTCTGCGCGGGCTCTCGTGATTGAAGAGCATTCCGGAAGACGCGTGAAGTCCATAGCTCTCGCGGTAGTTGACGGTTATCCAGTGTCCGTAAACTTTCGCGACGCCGTAGGGGCTGCGCGGATAAAAGGGCGTGCGCTCGTTCTGCGGAACCTCGTGGACCTTTCCGAACATCTCCGAGGAGGAAGCCTGATAGAAGCGGATCGTGGGGTCCACGATCCGGATCGCATCGAGGAGGCGGGTCACGCCGAGCGCCGTCGTTTCACCCGTGAGGACCGGCTGGCCCCAAGACGTCTGGACGAAAGATTGCGCCGCGAGGTTGTAGACCTCTGACGGCCTGTGTTCTCGCAGGATCCCTATCAGCGAAACCTCGTCGAGCAGATCTCCGGGGACGAGCGTGACCTTGTCCTGTATGTGGGCGATGCGCTCGAAGTTGACGGTGGAGGACCGCCGGACCATCCCGACCACGTCGTATCCCTCATCAAGAAGGAACTCGGCCAGGTAAGAGCCGTCCTGGCCCGTGATCCCGGTGATGAGCGCTCGCTTGGGCATGTTCGCCTCTGTCTCGTTTGCGGTCCGGTGGTAACTGAATCGGCTCTGTCAGCGACCTTGCCAGCGAGGCGGTCTCTTCTCGAGGAATGCCTCGATTCCCTCGGCCGCGTCCTCGGTCTGGTTCGCGAGCGTCAGCATCGCGTGCAGATGGGCGAGGGCCTCCCCCGACGCCATGTCCCATACAGCGTAGAACGAGTCCCGACCGAGCATCGTGACGGACGGCGACTTAGCCGCGAGATCTCCGGCGAGCTCGTTCACCGAAGCATTCAGCTCCTCGTGAGGGACGACCCGCGTCACGAACCCCATGCGCAGTGCCTCCGCGGCTTCCACGGTTCGCCCTGTGAGCATCAATTCAAGAGCCTGTTTAGGCAGCATCGAACGGACGAGGGGAACCGTGATCATGTAGGGCCAGAGGCCGACCTTGGTCTCCGGAGCTCCGAACCGTGCCCTTTCCGACGCGATGACCAAGTCGCACGCAAGCGCGAGACCGAAGCCACCCGCCATCGCCCATCCCTGGACAGATGCGATCGTGGGTTTCCCGAGACCCCAAAGACCTCGGAACAGCCCTGCCAGCTCCCCACGAGCCACGTGCGTATCGAGAAATCCCCCCTCGCCGTCTTCACCCCGCATGCCGCCCAGGTCGGCTCCCGCACAGAAAGCCTCGTCGCCCGACCCACCGATCACCACCACGCGCACGTCGGGATCTCCCCGGGCGGCTTCGACCTCGGCGCGCAGCCCCCGTACCACCCCCCACGTCATGGCGTTGCGTCGGTCCGGACGGTTGATCGTGAGCTTGAGGACACCCGAAGACAGGTCCCTCAGAACCTCCCGGCCCTCGTCCATTACGCCCTCGTCCTTTACGCCCTCGTCGTTCACGCCCGCGTCGTTCGCCTCCACGACCGGCGACGCTACAGGCCGGCAAGTGGTTCGGACCCAAGCGGTCGCTAGCTTGAGCTTCGATGAGCCTGGTCGCCGCGATCGTGTCGTTCCGCCTCGTTGGGACTGACGGTGTTTCCGTCGAAGCGCGGAAGTGGTCCCGCGCGCTCAGCACGCTGGGATTCGAAGTCACCACCGTGGCAGGCGCTGGAGCCGTAGACCATCTGCTCCCGGCACTGGCGATCGACGCCGATACTCCCCCGTCGGAACGCGACATCGAAGGAGCTCTCGAATCGGCAGACCTCGTGGTCGTGGAGAACCTCCTCTCCCTACCGCTCAACCCCGGCGCCGCGTCCGCTCTCGCAAAGGTTCTCGCCGGCAGGCCCGCTCTGCTCCACCACCACGACCTCCCTTGGCAACGTCCTCAATTCGCGCGACACCCTCCCCCACCCGACGACGACGCGTGGGCACACGTCACGATCAACGACTTGAGCCGGCGGCAGATGGGAGAGCGCGGAATGCGGGCGAGGGTCCTTTTCAATAGGTTCGATGTGGAGATTCCGCCGGGAGATCGCGAGTCGACCCGTTCGAAGTTGGGGGTCGCACACGGTGAACGACTACTGCTCCAACCGACGAGGGCGCTGCCGAGGAAGAACGTGCCTGCGGCCGTCGCTCTGGCGGAACGTTTGAACGCGACTTACTGGCTGTTAGGCGAGGCGGAGGACGGATACGGTCCCGAGCTCGAACGCGTGCTCTCCGGCGCACGGACCCGCGTGATCGCTGGATACGGGCCGGAGAACGCCGGCGCTGCGATTGCTGATGCATACGCGGCCAGCGACGTCGTCGTGCTTCCATCGACTTGGGAGGGCTTCGGCAATCCATCGGTCGAATCGGCAATACACATGCGACCTCTGGCTATCGGCCCCTACCCCGTGGCGAAAGAGATCGAAGCCCACGGGTTTCACTGGTTCGCCCTCGACGATCCCGAAGCGATCGAGAGTTGGTTCGAGAGCCCGGACACCGACTTGCTCGAAAACAACCGGAAGGTCGCGGAACGAGACTTCTCTACGCGGGATCTACCCAGACTTCTCGAAAAGATCCTGCGCGAAGAGGGCCTGCCGCTCCCCTGAGCGGCATTCGAGGGCTTGCGAGCCCTGGGCGCCCGCTGGCGCCTGCTGGCCTCTCACCTGCGGTTCCGAGACCCGTTCTGGGCCCTCAGGGGTCGTTGCGCTATAGCATCCACGCAATGGCACGGCAGCTAGCGGACGTTTTGATCGCCACTCCGAGACGGTTACCGGCGGGCGAGAGACGTCAACAATTGATGGACGTCGCTTTGCAGCTGTTCTCCGAACGCGGGTTCCGCGCCACGACGATGGACGACATCGCTGACGGGGCGGGCGTCACCAAGCCGCTCCTTTACCAACATTTCGACTCGAAGCGCGACCTGTACCTCGAGCTGTCTGAGTCCTTCGCTCAGGCGGTCCTCGACGCAATAGGCAAGGCGACCGCCGAGGCGCAGGGTCCGCGTCAGCAAGTCGAGGAGGGGTTCGCCGCTTACTTCCACCTCCTGCAGGACCGGACCTCGGCGTTCCGTCTGCTCTTCGCCGGTGACGTCCAGAAGGACCGAGAGCTTTCCCGAGCGCGTTGGAGAGTCGAGAACTCGCTCGCTGAGCTCGTCGACAACCTGATCGTGGATGCCGGGCTGGAACCAGACCACAGACGCCTTCTTGGTTATGCGGTGGTCGGAATGGTCGACGGGGCCTGCAGGCACTTTCTCAGGACTCGCGACGACAGTGAGCCCATCGACGCCGCTGAGATCGATCGTCTAGGGCAACGGCTGGCGGATCTCGCTTGGGCGGGATTGCGCGCCGTGCATCGCGACTACTAGCCGCCCTTCCGAGGCGCTGTCCCGATCAGAGGCGGTGGCCCGGTCAGAGGCGCTGCACCAGATCGCTTTGCCGGCCCGGTCACAGGCGGTGCACCAGATCGCTTCGGCGGCCCGGTCAGAGGCGCTGGACCAAGTCGGTCACGAGCACTCGCAGTTCGCGGGCGCAATCGATGTAATCGTCGAGCTCTCCACCGGCTGGGTCCGCGACATCTCCTTGGGAGTCGGGACCGACTGCCGATAGTCCCGATGCCGCGACCCTGGAGCGGAGGGGATCCGAACCCGGCTTGAGATTCGAGACGAGCCAGCAGATCGTTGCTGTCCTGTCGGTAGCAACCGGGTGGCGACGGCGGACGTAATGGACGTGTTCGGCGGCCATTGCGACTATCAAGTCCGCGTTTTGGACATCTGCCTCGGTCAATTGGTGAGCGCGGTGTCCAGGAGCTTCGAGCCCTACTGACGCGAGCGCCTCGCGCGTACGGATGCTTATCGGCTGGTT
>DASPVS010000477.1:0-2198 GCA_035622235.1 Acidimicrobiales bacterium
AACGTCCAATTGGTTTGCGGTGCTAACGATCTTCGCGTCGATTGATCCCGCTTCGACCGACAGCGCAGAAGGTGACGGCGATGCTCCGGCGCTGGCCGCCTGCAATGCGAAGACGAGAGTTCCGGCCGCGCAGAGACCAAAAGCGACGGTCAACGCGCCATGACGCGTTCTCAGAAGCTTCGGAGACGCGACTTGGCCAGAGGGAAGAGCTCGACGGCCTTGGAACACGGCGCCTGCGACGCTAGCCACAAACTTCGAGCTGTTTCCATTTCGCCACGCAGCGTGTTTGGCGGACCATACCCGTGACCCCAGCAGCCGGAGGCTCACAGAATTATGAGTTCTCTACCAAAACGCGCCCGTAACCAGGAAGTATGTGCAAGGAGCGTCGAAGAGCGTCCGATCGGCAAAATGTCACTCAGCGTCCACCGCTCTGACGCTGGATACAGTGATCCACAGTCCTATCCGAGGAGTTGCGTGATGGCGATTTCGGAACAGCCTCCCGACCGGGCCTCCGGCCCGCTTCCTGGTAGTGACGAGTCCGATCCATTCGAAGCTTTCGACCGTTCACATGGAGCGGGTGTGGTGCGTACTCCTTATCCGCGCTTTGCAGAGCTTCGGCGAGAGGCACCCGTGCAAAGGGGCGACATGACGGCGTTGGTCGGGCTCGGCTCGGAGTTCCAATCGCTCGAGTCGTATGGATTCGAGAGTCGACAAGAGGTATTCACAGCGTTCAGCCACGCGGCAGTGGAACGCGTCTACCGCGACGCGTCAGTTTTCTCGTCACGAACCGCCGAGAACGAGGGCATGGAGCTCGTCATGGGCCACACGATCCTGAACATGGACGAGCCCGAACACCGCGCATACAGGGGGCTCATTCAACAGGCTTTCAGTCGTGCGGCGATGGCACGATGGGAAGGAGAGCTCGTGAGACCTATCATCGACGGGCACATCGATGACATGGTCGAACGAGGTTCGGCTGATCTAGTACGAGAGCTCACCTTCTCGTTCCCTTTGGAAGTTATCGCCGCTCTGTTGGGCCTTCCGGCAGACGATCTACCGACATTCCACCGCCTGGCAGTGGAGCTTCTCTTAATCGTGAGCGATATTGAACGGGGCATCAACGCGTCACAGAAACTAGGTGAGTATCTGTCTGAAATCGTTCAGGAACGTCGTGAACGACCGGCGGAGGACATGATCAGCGTGCTCGCCCACGCCGAGCTCGACGGACAACGTCTGACCGACGACGAGATCGTCGCCTTCTTGCGTTTGCTTCTTCCGGCTGGAGCGGAGACGACATACCGTTCTTCGAGCAACCTCGTCTTCGGTCTGCTGTCCGATCGCGATCAGTGGGCTGCCATCGAAGGCGATCGAGGGCTCATACCTCAGGCCATCGAGGAGGGTCTTCGTTGGGAACCACCTCTGACGATGACGGGGCGCACATGTGTGAAGGACACCGATCTCGAAGGTACGAAAATCCCCGCCGGGTCGTCCATCACCGCTTGCATAGGAGCTGCCAACCATGACGAGACCCGCTGGGAGCACCCCGAGCGGTTCGACATCTTCCGCGCGGCGAAACCACACCTGGCTTTCGCATACGGACCGCATATGTGCCTGGGACTGCACCTGGCGCGAATGGAGACCTCCGCGTTGCTCAACGCCCTTCTTGATCGGCTGCCTGCGCTTCGTCTCGATCCAGAGGCACACGACGTCCACATCACGGGCCTTATTTTCCGCGCCCCGGCAGCGTTGCCCGTGTTGTTCGATACGTGATCTCGAACGTCCGGCCGGGTCAGCGATCCTCGTAAACCTCTAAACCGGCCCAGGCCCTCACTTCCTCCAGGTCCCAGATCTTGCTGCCCCCCATCGTCGCGAGAGGCGCAGGAAAGTCGATCGATCGCGTCAAGACCTGAGCCTGACCGAGTGTCAGGTCAAGAAGCTCCGCGATCGCGTGCGTACCGCCGACGTTCGGCAAACGGTCCCCCCAGGTCCACGAGATCGGTCGTTTCGTGACGTCCCGACCGGATCCGTGACCCTGGTCGGCCGGAAACGACGGCCTCGCCCTACCACCGAGGATCTCATCTCCCGTGCGCTAAAGGGCGCGATGTCGAAGAAATTGGACGTCCGAGCTTGTTCGCGTTTCGCGACTCCGACGGATCGATCCCGGGAGCGTTTCAGCGTCGGTCGTTCAGTGGAGATGC
>DASPVS010000478.1:0-4585 GCA_035622235.1 Acidimicrobiales bacterium
GCAGAGTGGAAAGGCCCTCCCTCTGGTGACAGGCGAGGCGGCGAGCACGGTCCGAATCAGGAGAGCCGCACGGTGTCCGCTTCGTAGCAATCCCGGCCACGAGGAGTCCTGGTCTGTTCACGACCAGGGCAACCCGGCTCCTTTGAACTACGAGCTATTGGCGCGTGGCGAGCGGCGAGAGCATCGGGTTCGGGAATGTGTCGGCCGGGAGACCGTGCGCGAGCAGTACAACTGCGCTCCGGCGTCGGAGGAGACATCGCGGGTCGTCCAGCGAAGAAGAAGGTTCGTCCTGGGTGTTTTGGCGGCGGCTCTTCTCGCCGCCCTGGCCCTCCCGTGGGGTGGAGCCGGGGGGCAACCCCTCGTCCTCCCCGGTTCCGCCCAAGCGGGAAGTCAAAGTTTGTCCCCTCACTCGATCTATGTCGTTCGACCCGGAGACACGCTCTGGTCGATCGCAGAGCGGCTCGACCCCGGAGGAGACCCACGACCCGTCGTTGCGCAGCTTTCCGCTCGTCTCCACGGTGACACTCTCATACCGGGACAGGCGTTGCGACTCCCCTGAGGCTTCCCCGACGTGGCACTACGGTTGGCGCGGTGCGATGCCCGTGGTGCCGGAACCTCGACGACAAGGTCGTGGATTCGCGCCTCGCCGAGGACGGCGGTGCTATTCGTCGTAGGCGCGAGTGCCTTTCATGCGGACGCAGGTTCACCACGTACGAGAGACTCGACGAGGCACCTTTGTGGGTCATTAAACGTTCCGGGCAGCGCGAGCCGTTCGAGCGCTCGAAGCTGGTCGCCGGTATGAGTTCTGCGACGAAGAACAGACCTGTGTCACAAGAACAGCTCGAGGCGGTGGCCCGAAGTGTCGAGGAGTCGTTGCGCGACACGGTCGAGGTGACCAGCCAGCAAATCGGCCTGGCCGTACTCGAGCGACTTGGCGAGCTCGACGAGGTCGCGTACCTCCGGTTCGCATCTGTGTACAAGGGGTTCGAGGACATCGGTGACTTCCAGAGGGAAGTAGGCCTTCTGACCAAGACGACCGAGCCGAAGCGCAAGGGTTGAGGGTTGTTGGCAGAGCTACTGACGAGCACCCCTGGAGTGGTCCTCGCGATCTATGCCCATCCTGGAGACGCTGATGTCGCATGTGGAGGAGCACTCGCTCGTTGGTCCCTGTCCGGAGCGACCGTGGAGATGGTGGTCTGCACGAACGGTGACAAAGGCACGACCGACGCTCGAGTTCGCCCTGAAGCGCTCGCCGAACGGCGTAGTCGCGAGACAGCTGCAGCCGCGGAGAAACTGGGAGCCGCCCGTCAGCACCATCTCGGATATCCGGACGGGGAGCTCGAGGACGACAGGATCTTGCGTTCCAGGCTCGTAGAGATCGTGAGGCGCGTACGGCCGAGCACGGTCCTTTGTCCGGACCCGACGGCGATCCTCTTCGGAGAGGACTACTTCAACCACAGAGACCACAGGCTCTTGGGGCTGGCCGCGCTCGACGCACTCTCGCCCGCCGCGGCACTTCCCCTTTATTTTCCGGACGCAGGGCCGCCTTTTCAGGTCGAAACGGTGCTTCTCTCGGGCACGCTCGAGCCGACGGTGTGGATAGACGTGACCGAAGTCATCGACGTCAAACTGGCAGCTGTCGCTTGCAACGAAAGCCAACTGACCTCCGACGGAGGGTCGCAGCTCGACGCTCTCCGCCTACGCGCCAAAGAGGAAGGAAGACGCGCCGGAGTGCAGTACGCAGAGGGGTTTCGAAGGCTTCGAGTCGGTGGCTGATATGTCTCGTTACGAGCAGCAGGGCCCCGTTGACAACGCACGTGACTCATGCACGATCCTCCACGTCGACATGGACGCGTTCTTCGCAGCAGTAGAGGTATTGGACGACCCGACCCTCAACGGGAAGCCAGTCGTTGTAGGAGGTGCTGGACCCAGGGGTGTCGTCGCATCCTGTAGCTATGAGGCCAGGGCGTTCGGCGTGCGCTCTGCGATGCCATCGGTCGAGGCACGGCGGCGATGTCGCGACGCGATCTTCCTGCCGGGTCGCTATCACCGTTACGCCGAGATGAGTGAGCGTTTCACGGCAGTCCTCCGCGCGTTTACACCGCTTGTCGAGCCGATAGCGCTGGACGAGGCGTTCCTGGATGTTTCGGGCATTCAGCGCGCGTTCGGGCCACCCCCTTTCGTCGCGCGAGCGATCCGTTCCCACGTCCGGGAAGAGCTCGAACTTGATTGCTCGGTCGGTGTCGGGCGGACGAAGCTCATCGCGAAACTGGCTTCGCGTGCAGCCAAACCGGTCGCCACGTCGGCGGGGGTGGTGCCTGGGCCGGGCGTGTTCCTGGTCTCCGGGGGCGAGGAGGATGCATTCCTCGAACCACTCGGCGTCCGAGCGCTTTGGGGGGTCGGCCCAGCAAGTGCGGCTCGTCTCGCGCGGATCGGCGTGCGAACCGTCGGCGACTTGAGACAGGTCCCGTCCGAGACGTTGTGCCGATTGATGGGTGCCGCACACGGCGGCCACCTTGCGGGGATGGCGCGAGGTGAGGACGACCGTGTCGTCGTGGCTGAACGCGAGGCGAAGTCGATCAGCCACGAGGAGACGTTTATCGCCGACCTGAGCACGATGGCGGACTTGCATCCTCATCTGGTCAGGATGGCCGATGCGGTAGCCGCTCGGCTCCAGGAGGTAGGCCTTGCGGGTCGGACCGTGGTCGTAAAGGCCCGCTACCCGGATCTGTCGTACGTGACCCGGTCGCAAACCCTCGCTGCGCAACTCGATGCTCGAAAGATATTGGTCCTGGCCGACGGACTGCTGCGAACGATCGACGTGTCGCAAGGGATCAGGTTGTTGGGAGTCGCGGTTTCGGGTCTTGGCCCACCAGACGAGTGGGCTCAGCTTTCTTTCGACGACCTCGAGTCCAAAGACGCGGGTGAAGCCGAAGGATGGCGGCAAGTGGAGGAAGCCCTGGGAGCGATCCGTTCTCGTTTCGGCCATGCGGCTGTTGCACCCGCGGCTCTCATTGGCGATCGAGGTTTGGACGTGAAGCGCAGGGGAGACACCCAGTGGGGACCGGAAACTGAAGGAGGAGCTGTGGTAAGTAGATCGTGAGCTGGGGCTATGCCCGTCAAGGCTTGGACGAGCGCTCGATCTGGACGATCCCCATGCGTTGTCATGATCTGTACCCTGCGCGAAGATTGGGTCAGCCGCACGAAGGGGAGCCCAATCCGCGGCCGAAGAGGAGGAGAGGTGCCGCTCTCCGAGCACGAGCAGAAGGTGCTCCAGGAGCTGGAGCAGGCGCTCTATCGCCAGGATCCTGCGTTCGCGGCGAGGGTGCGCTCCGAGAACGTGTACCGCTACGCGGGCCGTTACCTCAAGTGGTCGGTGGTGGGCTTCATCGTGGGCTTGGCGGTGATGGTCGCGTTCTTCACGACGTCCACTGCGGCAGGCCTCCTAGGCGTCCTAATCATGTTTGCCTCCCTGGTGACGTTCTGGACCAATCTCCGCCGTATGGGAAAGGCCGGCTGGGATGACATCAGTCGGTCACTGCGCGCCGAGGGGATAGGCAACGCGATCAACGAGACGCGCACGAAGCTGCGCGACCGATTCCGGCGCGACAAGTAGCCCAGTCGTCATTTCTGCTTTCTTCATAGCCTTGACGCCTGATCAGCTCTAAAAGTCTTTCGCGAGGATTCGGCATCGTGATCCGATGAACCACAGCGGTGAGATCTGCCTGGCTGTGGACGTGGGTGGAACGAAGTGCGCAGCGGGTCTGGTCACCTCCGAAGGAAGGCTGCTCGTTCGGCGCCAGGTCGCGACTTCACCGGTGGAGCCGGGCGCTGGCGCCGAAGGGCTTTTTCTGGTGTTGGCCCGTCTCGTCAAGGAAGTGATGGCTCTGGCGGAAGAGGTGGTACCGAGTGCACCTCTTGCGGTTTGTGGCGTTGGTTGCGGCGGGCCCATGACCCGCGGTGGCACGGAGGTCTCGCCGCTGAACATCCCCGTTTGGCGACGTTTTCCGCTGCTCGAAAGGCTGCGTGAGGTCACCGGACTTCCGACTGCGGTGGACAACGACGCGAAAGCCCTTGCGCTCGCAGAAGGTTGGGTGGGCGCGGCGGCAGGACTTTGTGATTTTCTCGCGATGGTCGTGTCCACCGGTGTGGGTGGCGGGATCGTTCTGGACGGGCGGCTTCTCGACGGTGGCGACGGCAACGCCGGCCACATCGGACACGTGATAGTGGAACCAGAAGGACGCCAATGTGCGTGCGGGGCGTTCGGGTGCCTCGAAGCAGAAGCTTCGGGCACGGCTATAGCGGCGATCACGGGAAAACCGCCCGCCGAGGCCTCGCCTCTCATTGTCTCGCGCGCCGGTTTGCTCGTCGGGCGAGCGGTTGCATCGGTGTGCAACCTCTTGGATCTTCCTTTGGCGGTCGTGGCGGGCTCTGTCGCTTTGGGCTTCGGCCCCCCTTTCTTCGATGCGGCCTCCGCCGAACTGGCGTCGCGGGCGCGTTTGCGATTCTCTTCCGGCTCGAAGATCGTCCCGGCGGGACTCGGTGCCGACGGGCCACTGATCGGTGCAGCGGCCGTCGGGTGGCG
>DASPVS010000479.1:0-8313 GCA_035622235.1 Acidimicrobiales bacterium
AGCAGGACACCTTGGCCCAGGTCAAAGGCCAGATCGCAACCCTGGTCGCGCAGGAACAGGCCGCACAGGCCGCAGCGCAACAGCAAGCCTTCGAGGCACGCGTGGCAGCGGAAGCCGCCGCCCAACCGGCGCAGGCGGCGATTACGAACGTCGGGCCGTCGGCATCGGGCCCTGTAGCGGCTTCGGGCGGAGGCCCGGGCTCGGTCATCCCACCGAGCGGTTCCGGAGGAGCAGCTGCGGTTGCCGCTGCAGAGAGCCAGCTGGGCGTCCCCTATGTCTGGGGTGGGGAGACCCCGGGGGTCGGCTTCGACTGCTCAGGTCTCACGCAGTGGGCTTGGGGGCAGGCCGGGGTGGGCATCCCGCGGACGGCGCAGGAGCAGTACGACGCCATCGCGCACATCTCGCTTTCGGACCTGGAGCCTGGCGACCTGCTCTTCTGGGGCGATGGCGGAGGGATCTACCACGTCGCCATGTACGTGGGCGGTGGGGACGTCATCCAGGCGCCCGAAACCGGCGAGACGGTGAGCATCGCTCCGATCTGGAACAACGAGTTGGTCGGAGCCGGTCGGCCGTAGCTGCTCCGGTAGCAGCTCCTGTTCCGGTAGCTGTCGCTGCTCCGGTAGCAGCTCCTGCTCCGGAAGCCCCTCCAGGAGCCCTTCCGGTCGCTGTTCCAGGCCCGCAGCTGTTCCGGAGCACTGCGTCCCCTTAAACTCGGCGAGTCCACGATCCCGTTGGGGGGAGGAGCGCGCCACGATGGACATGGAGTACCGACGCCTCGGTCGATCCGGGTTGAAGGTGAGCGTCCTCTCGTTCGGATCGTGGGTCACCTTCGGACCACAGCTCGACGGGGGTCTCGCGGCGGACTGCATCGGCGCAGCTGCAGCAGCAGGCGTGAACTTCTTCGACAACGCCGAGGCCTACTCGGGCGGCGAATCCGAACGGATCATGGGTGAGGCGTTCCGGCGCCTGGGGTGGCGGCGCAATCAGTACGTGGTCTCGACCAAGTTCTTCTGGGGACTGGACGACACCGTGAACATGAGCAACACGCTCAACCGGAAGTACCTATCACAAGCCATCGACGGCTCGCTCGAGCGGTTCCAACTCGATTTCGTGGACCTCGTCTTCTGCCACCGAGCGGACCCGACCACTCCGATCGAGGAGACCGTCTGGGCCATGTCGGACATGGTCACATCGGGAAAGGCGCTCTATTGGGGAACATCCGAGTGGGAGGCGGACGAAGTCCGCGCCGCATGGGATATCGCCGAGCGCCACGATCTCCACAAGCCCGTAATGGAGCAACCGCAGTACAACTTGTTCTTTCGACGGAAAGTGGAGCAGGAATACGCCCGCCTCTACGAAGACATCGGCCTCGGGTTGACGACGTGGAGCCCTTTGGCTTCAGGTCTTTTGAGCGGGAAGTACCTCGACGGGACGCCTCAGGGAAGCCGCGCGACTCTTCCGGGTTACGAGTGGCTGAGCGCGATGCTCACGGACGAGAACTCGAACAAAAGAGTGCGCAAGTTGAAAGAACTGTCGGACGAGCTCGGCTGCACCCTTGCGCAGCTCTCGATCGCTTGGTGCACCAAGAACCCTCACGTCTCAACCGTCATTACAGGAGCAAGTCGTGTCGAGCAGGTGACCGAGAACATGAAAGCACTGGATGTTGCAAAGCTCCTCGACGACACGGTTCTGGGTCGCATCGACTCGATCATGAGGTAGGGCACTCGCGCCTCGTGCCGCACGGAGCGCGCCCTGAACCCACGTGTCACCACTGACAGCACTCGGCATCACGGCTGCCGGCCTTGCAGCCGGTGCGGTGAACGCAGTGGTGGGTTCGGGATCTCTGATCACCTTTCCCACTCTGCTCGCCGCCGGGTACGCGCCCGTCCTCGCGAACGTGAGCAACACAGTCGGCCTCGCCCCGGGCTCTGCCAGCGCCGTGATCGGGTACCGCCGCGAGCTCGAGGGACAGCGGTCGCGCGCGCTCATTCTCGGATCCTTGGCGTTCCTCGGCGGACTCACAGGCGGAATCCTCTTGCTCGAGCTCCCGGGTTCTGTCTTCGAGAAGGTCGTTCCGGTTCTCATCGTGATCGCCTGCACCCTCATCTCGCTCCAGCCCCGCATCTCCCGGTGGCTCGAAGCAAGTGGCGACAGGCACCCGCACGGAGGTCCCAGGCTTTATGCGTCCGTGCTCGCCACAGCGGTCTACGGCGGATACTTCGGAGCTGCTCAGGGCGTGATCTTGATCTCTTTGTTGACGATATTCATCGACGACGACCTTCAACGTCTCAACGGGCTGAAGAACGTGCTCGCATTGGTGGCCAACGCAGTGGCGGCGATCCTGTTCATATCGTTCACTCACATCGCGTGGCTTGCGGCCGGGCTGATAGCGCTCGGCTCAGTCCTAGGAGGTCAGTTCGGAGCGCTCGCCGGCCGGCGCCTCTCGCCGAGACTGTTGCGGATCGCAATCGTCGTCGTCGGGCTCGTGGCCGCCGCGGTCCTCTTCGCCCGGTACTGGTAATACCCGGTGCAGGTGGGAGGAGAACGGTAGACCCGGTGCTTCACAAGAGCTTGCGCAAGAGCCGTTCCTTCCAAACCCCGTACGGGGGATAGACGAACGGGGGATCCGGCCGCGTGGGACGTCGCAGGACCCCTTTTCGGTGGCTCAGCTCCTCGAAGCCGGCCCGCCCGTGATACGCACCTGCCCCACTTGGCCCTACGCCTCCGAAGGGCAGTTCAGGGACCACGAATTGGGTCATGACGTGATTGATGCACACACCGCCCGAGGATGTCCTCGCCAAGACATACTCCTCGGTCGTACGCGAGGAGGTGAAAAGGTAGAGAGCCAGGGGTTTTGGGCGTGCGGAAACGAATTGCAGCGCGTCATCGATCGACTCCACGCGCACTATGGGCAGAATCGGGCCGAAGATCTCATCATGCATGAGTTCGGACTCGGCGTCTGGATCAACAACGATGGCGGGTTCCATCCACAATCGCTCGTGATCGGAACCACCTCCGAAAATCGTCTTGCCGTCGCTCGACGCGAGAAGAGATTCGAGCCTTCGCAGATGACCGTCGTTCACGATGCAAGTGCGGGTGAGAGTGGGATCTGGACCGATCATCGCCTCCATCGAGGCGATCAGTCCCTCGATCAGTTCATCCGAAACACCGCGTTCGACCAACACGTAGTCGGGTGCGATGCAAGTCTGACCCGAGTTCACGAGCTTTCCCCACGCAATGCGCCGCGCCGCGGTTTGAACATCCGAATCCTCTGCAACGATCACGGGGCACTTGCCACCGAGCTCCAACGTGACAGACGCCAAATGTTTCGCCGCTGCTGTCATGACACTTTTCCCTACAGTCGTGCTGCCCGTGAAGAAGATGTGATCAAAGGGCTGGTCGAGAAGGTCCTTCGCCACGTCGACACCCCCTTCGACGACGGTCACAGCCTCGCGGTCCAAATATCTGCCGACCAAGCGAGCGAGAGTCGCGGAGGTTGCCGGCGTCAACTCTGAGGGTTTTAGGACCACGGAGTTTCCGGCCGAGAGGGCAGCAGCCAGGGGGATGAGTGAAAGGTTGACCGGGTAATTCCAGGGGGAGATCACGAGAACAGTCCCGCGAGGTTCGGCAACGGTCCACGCGAGACCCGGAAAGTTGGCTCGCCCCGTCCAGACATAGCGCGGACGCATCCACTGGCTCAGGTGCTTGCGCATGTGGATCGTTTCCGCTGTCACCGACGCAAGGTCGGTCAGCCATGCTTCGACACCGGGTTTCCCCAAGTCCGCATCGAGCGCACCAAGGAGCTCTCGTTCCTCCTCGCGCACGAGGCGCTCGATCGCGCGCAGCTGACCAAGTCTCCAGGCCTTCGATCGGGTGACGCCCGATTTGAACGCGACAGAAGCCTTCTCGAAAACGTCAGAAGAACGGTCGGTCACTGTCCCTCCCCTCGCCCGCCTAGTGCTCTTCGCTTCGCCCGTCAGAGCTGATCGGCGCGAACCACGAAACCCAGCCTGGCCGTCGGCGCCTTCACGGTCAATAGCGCCTCGGTGCGGGAAGTACGCGCGACGAGCCGGGTTCCTTGACCCGAGTGAGTCAGGTGAACCCGGCCCGATTGCGTTGAGTTAGTGAAGGTTGCTCGGAGCTCTTCGAGGGCCCTTCGGCCTCGGGGAGTCTCCGGGAGGATGGCCAAAGACTAAGAGAGGATCTTCGCCTTCTGCTGCTCGAACTCCTCGGGGGTGATCACTCCCTGATCACGCAGCTGGCTGAGCTTGGTCAGCTCGTCGGCCGGGCTGCTACCTGCGGCGTCCTGCACGTACTGCCGGAACGCCGTGTCCTGAGCCTTAGCGTCCTGAACCGCGTGCTGGTGCATCTTGCTTCCGCGAGCTATCAGGTAGATCAGAACTCCGAGCAGGGGCAGGATGATTATTAACAGAACCCAGGCCGCTTTCGCCCACCCTCCCAAGTCGTGGCTCCTGAAGATGTCGAAGATCACGACCACCAACAGGTAGATCCACACGAACAGCAAGAAGAAATACAAAATGCTGAGGAAGATGTCGAGGAGCGGGTATTGGCTCGCGAGCATCGACGCGTGTCCTTTCTTTGAGCCCTGCCTGCCGCTCCCCCCTCGCGACCGACCGGACGAAGTTGTCGGGCTAGGTGCCGACCCCTACGTTAACCAGCCAAAACGCGGTCGGCAGGGGACCCACGTCGAGAAGGGTGGACGCGAGGCGGTCGAGAGGATGGGACGGATCTCCAGAGCCGAAGCGGCGACCGCTTACAATTGGGCCTCCATAGTCCGTGACGAAGGGTCTCGAGCCCGGCCTATGAACGGCACCGAGCCCCCGCGGTCTCGGATCATCGCCGGGGCTGCGTCGGAACAGAGGCTTACGGGGCTGTAGCTCAGTTGGAAGAGCGGCTGGTTTGCAACCAGCAGGTCGCCGGTTCGAGTCCGGTCAGCTCCACAAATTTCCAAGCTGCCAAGCTGTCACATCCAAGCTCTCGATCCAAGCTCTCGATCCAAGCTCTCGATCCAAGCTGTCGATTGTGAAAGCGATTGGGCCAAGACACCCTTGCGTCGTAGCTTGAACACCGCGAGATTGGGGGCGAGGGGGTCTTACCGAAGGAGGCGTTGACGATGTCCGAGATGACTCGCTATGAACACGGTGTTCCCTCGTGGGTGGACATCGGCGCCCCAGACCGCGAAGCGGCCGTCAAGTTCTACTGTGACCTGTTCGGATGGCAGAGTCAGGATCTGGGCGAAGAAGCTGGCCACTACACGATGGTTTCGAAGTCTGGCAAACAGGTTGCGGCGATCAGCTCTGCTCAGGATCCCGGTCCTCCACGTTGGACGACTTACATAAACGTGGACGACGCCGACGACGTGAGCAAGAAGGTCGAGTCCGCCGGGGGATCGGTCGTCATGGCACCGATGGACGTCATGAGCGAAGGCCGGATGGCGATCTTCAGGGATACAACCGGCGCCTTCATTGCTATCTGGCAACCGCGCAACCACATCGGCGCTCAGCTCGTCAACGCGCAAGGCGCGTTCACATGGTCCGAGCTCGCAACGTCAGACCTCCAAAAGTCAAAGGATTTCTACGGCAGCGTCTTCGGATGGAGTTGGGGAGGAGGAGAGGAATACGCGGAAGCCCAAGTCGGCGGGAGAACGATCGCAGGCGTTATGCCTCGTCCGAGCAGCATGCCACAGGAAGTTCCCGATCACTGGCTCGTGTATTTCGGCACCGCCGACGTGGACCAGGATTCAAAGCGCGCCGTGGACATGGGCGCAACCGTGGCAGTCGAGCCGACCGACATTCCTGGAACAGGAAGGTTCTCGGTAGTGATCGATCCGCAGGGTGCCGCATTCGGGCTCTACAAAGGTTGAATCCGTTCAACGGGTAAGTCGCTCCGAACCTTCAAGAGCCGTTCTACCTCGGTTCGCGCAACATCGCCCACATCGTTGGGCAACCTGGTACTTCCAGCTCTTTGACCACCTTGAATCCGCGGCGGCCATACCAAGCGATGTTCTCTACTTTCTGAGTCTCGAGGTACGCGCACGTCCCTTCCTTGTCCGCTCGGTCGAGAACGGGTTCCAAAAGCGCGGTACCGACTCCGCGGCCCTGCCACAGGGGGTCACAACCCAGCAAAGCGAGATACCAGTGAGGTTCCCGCACCTCGCGATGTGCCTTGTCGATCGTGGCGTAGATCTTCATCCCTGATATCGCCCTCGTTCCGAGACGACAAACGGATCGAAGGTCGCGGATGACACTCACGGCTTCGCGCCGTGCGCCGCGCGGGTAGGTGCCCGGCGGCAGCCAGACGGCAGCCCCCGCTACAACCGATCCCGCACGAGCAACCCAGACCTCGTCGAGCGGTCTCCCGTCGGCGACGACAGATCCGAGGAACGTAAGGGTGGCACGAGCTTGGCTGAGCAGATCGGGTACTAGGAAGTCCAGCAGCGGGTCGTGATGAAAGGCTCGTCCAAGGGCGACGACCGACGCGTGATAATCGTCGCTGTTCATGCGGTCGACGACCAGGGAATCCTTGTCAGCTCGGACCATCATGACTTGAAGACGCGATCGCCGGCGACCCAGGTCTCGGCGACGCGTGGTGGACGTTCCGCATCGAGCTCGCCCTCGAGCACCACCATGTCAGCGCGCAAACCCGGGATGATCATCCCTCGCTCGTTCTCCTGTCCACCCGCATAGGCGGCGCCAGCAGTGTAAGCGCGCAGCCAAGTCTCATAGGAAAGCGCCTGTTCGGCTCCGATCGTCGTGTTTTTGGAAGTGCAACGAGTCACACCTCTCGCCGACGTGAGGAGTGGCTGGTTGAAGGTGCACGGACTGTCCGAGGATGCGGCGATCGTCACGTCCGCTCGAGCGAGATCCCCGAAGGGCATCCAGGCCGCCTTGTCGAGCTCGAATCCGTCGACCGCACCCCCCATGTGGTGGACGAAACCGGGTTGGACCACCCCGATCGCCCCCAGCTCCGCCATCCGCTTCGGTTGCCCGTCGCTCAAGAGCGTGGCGTGCTCGACACGAAAACGGTGATCCTCATCGGAGCGACGCGAGGCGGCTTCGAACGCGCCCAGCGCAGCCTCGACCCCCCGATTGCCGATGGCGTGCACAGCGACTCGAAAACCACGATCGACGACCGCTGCCACCTGATCTTCGAGACCCTCGAAGACGACCCCGAATGAAATTTCCCGGCCTTGTAGCGAACCTTCGATTCCAGGCATCACGCCTCCGTCGGCGAACAATTTGATCGGGCCCACCCTCAAACGTTCGTTCCCCTCGCCCGTTACGGGACCTTCGAGCCGTTCTATGTCCAACGGACCGAGAAGCGCATCCGCGTGGGGCATCGTCACGACAGATATTGGAAGCCGCTCTTCGCGCGCCAGGCGACCGTACATGTCTTCGGCCCAAGGCGGGCAAGCCGCGTCGTGAACGCACGTGATCCCGTCGGCCAACAATTTCCTTGCTGCCACAACGAGATTGTCCGGCCAGCGATCGGGATCACGGTATGAATGCATCGATCGAGCGTGAGCTTCGCTAAACGCGCGCTCGACCAACAAGCCGTTCAACGCGCCAGATCGCAACCGGCCGAAGGCACCGCCGCGCGGATCGGGGGTCGACTCGGAGATGCCAAGAGCATCGAGCCCGGCCGAGGAAACCACGCACTGGTGGTAGCTGTAATGAACGACGATGACGGGCCGATCGATGCCCAGCTCGTCGAGATCCCGGCGAGTGGGTGTGAACCCGTTAGCCAGGTCGCTCCATCCGACTCCGCGGACCCATTCCGTCTCCGGCTCCGCTTCCGCCTGCGCGACCAGCGCCGGGCCGAGTTGGCTTGCCTCTGTGACTTGCGAGAGATCGGCCCAACGGGGGTGCATCGCCTCGATGCAGAGGTGGGCGTGGGCGTCGATAAACCCCGGTACAACCGTTTTCCCGGTCAAGTCGACGATCGAAGCGTCGGGATACCGGTCTGTCAGATCGAGATCTCCCACGGCGACGATCCGTCCACCGTTCACAACCATCACTTCGGCAACGGGGTGGGTCTTGTCCATCGTCAGGATCCGTCCGCCGCTGAGAACCGTCGTGGACATGGCAAGTGCACCCCCGGAGCCACTCAACGCGCCTTTGCGTTGCGCTCCGCAGACTACAAGCGCGACGAACCCGTTCTCGAGGAGGCCCGAGTGGCCGCTTTGTGGCGCTCAACAGTCGAATACGACGGGTAGACGCTTGATCCCGAGAATCATCGTCGAGCTGAGACGATCAACAGGTCCGACGACCGACCAGGTCGCAAATCGCTTGA